>DATJYI010000268.1:0-3450 GCA_035499635.1 Nitrospiria bacterium
GAGACGCTATCTCCCCCCTGACCACCCCCCATTGATTATTGGACGCGGGAGGTACGATGGAGCGATACGCTGGTTCTGAGGGTGAGTGTGTACATCCGATGGGGGGACCGGGGGAAAATGAGGATCTCTCCCCCCCGATCCAATCAACGCGACGCGGATCAATCGCCTTGCGGCCTCTTTTCGGACTGTGTTATTCTGACCCGCGGAGCGGCTGATGGCGTGGTTTCGTAAAAAAGAGCAGTCCCAGGAGGCCGGGCCCGATAAACGGGTCAAGATTCCTGAAGGCTTGTGGGTCAAGTGCAACCACTGCCGCGAGATCATTTACAAAAAGGAACTCGAGCGCAACGGCAAGGTCTGCCCCAAGTGCGACTATCATTTCCCGATCGATTTTACCGAACGGATCGCCCTGCTGGTCGATGAGGACAGTTTCGTGGAGCGGGATCGCGGGCTCGCACCGCTCGATCCGCTGGCGTTCCGCGACAGCAAGCGGTATCAGGACCGCCTCAAGGAGACGCAGGAACGCACCGGCCTGCGCGATGCGATGGTGATGGGCGACGCCCGGGTGGACGGCATGCCGGTGGTGCTGGCATTGCTGCACTTCGGTTTTATGGGCGGCAGCATGGGCTCAGTGGTGGGCGAGAAGCTGTTGCGGGCGGTGGAACGGGCCCTCGACGTGAAGGCGCCGTTGATAGTCGTCACTTCGTCGGGCGGCGCCCGCATGCAGGAGGGCATCTTCTCCCTGATGCAGATGGCCAAAACCTCGGCCGCCATCGGCCGGTTGCAGGTGAAGGGGCTTCCCTACGTGACGCTGTTGACCGATCCCACCTTCGGCGGCGTGACCGCCAGTTTCGCCATGCTGGGCGATTTGATTCTCGCCGAGCCGAAGGCGTTGATCGGGTTCGCCGGCCCCCGCGTCATTGAGCAGACGATCAAGCAGAAGCTGCCCGAAGGATTCCAACGGGCGGAATTTTTGCTCAGGCATGGGATGATCGACCAGATTGTCGAACGCAAGCGGCAGCGCGAAGTCATCCGCCGGTTTCTGACCTGGTCCGTTCGCGGCGCCGCCGATCCGGCTGTCGTGGGACGGGACTCGGACTGATCGTGGCCAGGCCGGTTGTCAGCGATCCGCTGCAGTGGCTGGCCCGGTTCGATCATTCCTTGATCAAGCCCGGCCTCGGCCGCATACAACGTCTGCTGGACGCCTTTGATCATCCCCATCGGCGATGGCCCGCCGTGCATGTGGCCGGGACCAACGGAAAAGGTTCGACGGCGGCGATGATCGCCGCCATGCTGCAGGCCGCCGGCCACCGGGTCGGCCTCTATACGTCGCCGCATCTGCACGCGGTCAATGAGCGGATGCGGATTGACGGCGCGCCCATTCCGGCAGACCGTCTGGCCGGGCTGGCTGAAGAGTTACGGACCGCCTTGCGGCGCCTCGGGTTGCGCGACACCGGAGGATCACCGGCGTCTCCGCACCCGGTGACCGATCTACCCACCTATTTCGAATGCACGACCGCGATTGCGTTCGCCTATTTTGCGCGCGAACGGGTTGACTGGGCCGTTGTGGAAACCGGTCTGGGCGGACGGTTCGATGCCACCAACGTCGTCATGCCACGCGTCACCGTGCTGACGCCGATCGACTACGATCATACCGACTATCTCGGGCCGTCGCTGACCTCCATCGCATGGGAGAAGGCGGGCATCATAAAGTCCGGTGTACCGGTGGTGGTGGCGCCGCAATGGCCAGAGGTCGATACGATCATCAACGGGGAGGGGCGTCAACAGGCGGCGCAGGTGATCCGGTACGGGCATGAATTTTCAATTGAACCGGAGATCCGTGGCAATGGTGGTTCGCGCGGCTTCGCCTATCGGGACCGGGACTGGACGTTGCGCAATCTGATCTGTCCTCTCCTTGGCCGTCACCAACTGTTGAACGCATCTGCGGCGATCTCTGCGGTGGCCGCGTTACATCGAAGCGGACTTCAGATCAACCCGGAGACTGTCGCACGCGGTTTGGCGTCGGTCCGTTGGGAGGGGCGGCTTGAGCTGATCAAGGAGAAGCCGTGCCTGATTCTTGACGGGGCGCATAATCCGGCCGCAGCCAGGGCGCTCGCCGCCTTTTTGTCTGAGGAAAAACGGCGTCTGGGCGGCTCGGTGACGCTGATCTTCGGCATCATGCGCGACAAGGCGGTCTCCGAGGTGGTGGCCGCCCTGCATCCGGTGGTCGATCAATGGGTGGCTGTCGCGCCGGAGACATCCCGAGCGCTGCCCCCGGATCGGGTGGCGGCCGCGATCGAAGCGGCAGGCGGCGCGGTCACGATGGCATCCGATCCGGCCCGGGCGGTGTCCGAGACGCTGCCGACGTTGTCGCCCGACGATCTGTGCTGTGTCACCGGTTCCTTCTACACCGTCGCAGCGGCACGGGAATCGTTCCTCTGCCCGTCGCCGTCTTGATGCCACGTTCCACGGGTTCACCCCGAGGGTTCACTCCGAGGGGCGGGCCTGTGGGGCGGCACCCCGACCCGCATCGAAGCCCGGCACGGGGTGACCGCGGGCGTTTGACTCGGGCGAGTGACCGCGCGTGGGGAGGGGGGCTGTCGGCGTCGGCCGGTTTCATCCTGGCTGTCGCGCTTGTCACGCTCCTTCCTTCCATCAGCGCGGCCGCGGAGCCCTCTACCCCCGATGTGCCGATCATTCCCTCCCCCCAGGAGCGTCAACAACTGCCGTTGACCATCGATGGTGACCGGCTTGAGTACTTTCAGCAGGAGGAGCGGTACGTGGTCGATGGGCACGGGGTGCTCAAGTACGGCCAGACCCAGTTGACCGCGGACCACATGGAATATTTCAAGCGCTCCGGACAGATGAACGCGAACGGACATGTGGTTCTTGTGCAGGGGTTAGAGCGCATGTCAATGGATCGACTGGAATATAACGTGTTGGAACAGACGGGGGTCATGTATCAGGCCGATGTGTCGATTCCGATGATCAACGAGGATCGGGTCCTGGAAACGTCGCCCTATCGGTTGATCGCGAAGCGGATTGAACGGCGGGCCGACGGCAGTTTGCACGCCGAGGGGGCGGCCTTCACGACGTGCGACACCATGTGCGAGAGGGGAGCGCCGCCCTGGGAATTTCAGGCGCACCGGCTTCGCGCCGTGTTGGACGGCTATTTGATCGCGCGCGGCGTCACATTGCGGGTCAAGGACGTGCCGGTCCTCTACCTGCCGTGGTTTGCGTATCCGCTCCAAAGCCGGCAGACCGGGTTCTTACTGCCCGGCTTCGGGTACAACACCACGGAGGGGCTCCACTACCTGCAGCCGTTCTATTGGGCGATCGGCCGCAGCCAGGACGCGACGATCACGCTTGATTTGCGCACCAATCTGGGCATCGGCATCGACAACGAATACCGCTATCGATTGACGCAAACGGCCAAGGGACAGCTGAACCTCG
>DATJYI010000269.1:0-9319 GCA_035499635.1 Nitrospiria bacterium
CTCGTAGACCTCCAGGACCTCGACCTTGCCCTGCCACAACAGGGTGACGGCCCGCTGCCAGTCAATGACTTTCAGCGGCTCGTAGGTGGCGTTAAGCAGCAGCGCCCGTTCCACAAGTCTTCATTATAACATGGGAGGCGCGCAAATCAATTTGCGGCTTGACGATGCTCCGGCGCCAGTGAAAAATAGGTCTGCGCGACCAGATCGTGGATCCGGGGCCGAAAGGCGGAGATCTTCGTGTTCCGGCTGGTGGGATGAACGCGATTGGTCAGCAGCAGCACGCTCCAGCTGCGGTCGCGATCAATCCACACGGAGGTCCCCGTATAGCCCAGATGACCGCACGAGCGGGGGGAAAACCAGCGGCCCGAGCTCGATGGCTCCGACGGCGTGTCCCATCCGAGCCCCCAGCTTGATCCGGGGGTCGATTGCCGTGAGAGGAATCGATCGAGCAAGTCCGGCGGCACGCCGGCAAAGGGCCCCTCGCCCCGCCCCCGGTCGGCGGCCAACAGCGCCGCGACGAACCGCGCCAGATCATCGACCGGCGCAAAAAGGCCCGCGTGGCCGCTGACGCCGCCCAGCGCAAAACAATTCTCGTCGTGCACTTCCCCGCGCAGCAGCCGTCCCCGCCACGCGCACTGCTCGGTGGCGGCGATCGACCGCGACGCCAGTTCCGGCCGGTCGAGCGGACGAAAACCGGTCGAGTCCATGACCAACGGCGCGAAGAGTTCTTCCCGGCAGAGACGGTCGAGCGGCCGGCCGTCGGCCCGCTCCACGATCAACCCCAGCAGGATGAAACCCAGATCGCTGTAGATAGACCGGCTGCCGGCGGCATAGACGAGCGGTTCGGCCAGGATCCGTTCGTAGAGGTCTGCGTTTGCCCGTCCCGCCCCTTCGGGCGCGATCGTCTTGTACACCGGTTTCCACGCGGGAAGACCGGAGGAATGATTCAGCAGGTGGAACAGTGTGACACGTTCCTTCCCGTCGCCAGTAAACGCGGGCAGCCATTGGACGACGGGCTGATCGAGCGCGAGACGTCCGCGCTGGATCAGCCGCAGCACGGCCGTGGCGGTGGCGATTGGTTTGGTCAACGACGCCAGGTCGAAGAGCGTGCCCCGCGTCATCGGTTCAGGGGAAGGGTCCAGCGTGGCGGCGCCGACGACGTCGCAGCGCCGAATGGCCGCGCCGTCCTGCACCAGCAGCACCGCACCGGGGAAGACGCCGTCCTGCACGGCCCGATTCATCGCTTCGGTAATTGCATCGGTCATCACAATCATCGTAGCACAGGGTCTATTTCGTGTGAAACCGCGCGTGGAGGATCGGTGCGAGCAGCACATGGACAATGAGCGGGTGGAGAGAGCGTCTCCACACTGACTCCAATAAACCGGGTGAGTTTTTCCGATCGATTGTGCTATAGTGCGGCCGTTCCCGACCGTTGTCGTCGCACTCGATCGGATCGACCGATGCCGAAGACCAAAGAACCGCTGAAAGCGCTGCTCACCCTGCTGGCGACCGAGCAGGGCGCCAATCTGAAAATCATCAAAGAGAAACTGGTGCAGCTGGGGCCCGAAGTGGTCGGGCAATTGCGCCATCTCCAGACGGCGTCACCGACCGGCACTGACGATTCGGCGAACGCGGTGATGAACGAACGGCTGGGCGACGTCATCGAAGAGATCGACGGCCGCCATCTGCTGCTGGCCTGGCAGCACTGGCTCGGGCAGCCCGATCTGGAGGAGGGCTGCCTGCTGCTCAGCCGCTTTGCCTATCCGGAGTTGGAAAGCGAAGTCTACCAGGGGTTGCTGGACGCGATGGCCGAAGAGTTGCGGTCCGTCGTCAAGCACGAACGATGGCCGGACGGCATCATCCGCGTGCTCAATCACTACCTGTTCACGGAGAAGGGGTTTCACGGCAACACGGTCCATTACTACGATCCCGACAACAGTTACCTGAACCGGGTGCTGGACCGTCGGGTCGGCATTCCGATCACCCTCTCCGCCCTCTACCTACTCCTGGCCCGCCGTCTGGATCTGCCCATTGTGGGCGTGGGCATGCCCAGCCACTTTCTTGTGCAGTGTGAAGTGCCGGGGCACGATCTGTTCATCGACCCGTTCAACGGCGGTCAACTGCTCACCAAGGCGGAATGCGCGACGTTCCTGATCAATTCGGGCTATGGATTCAAGGAACAATATCTGCAGCCGGCAACGGACCAGGAGATGCTGGTGAGGATGATGCGCAATCTCATCTACATCTACGGAGAACGGCAGGAATCCCGCAAGGTCAACTGGCTGAACCGATTCGTGGACGTCATCCAGGTCGACCAGCCTGGTTCGTCGCCGGATGGGGCCTCCCACGAGACGGACGACGGAGGCGGACCGGCCGCGCTTCGGCGCCCGCCCTCGTCCGACTGACCGGACGGCCGTCCGGTGTCAGGCCGTGTCCGGCGCGCAGCCTCCGGAGTCATCTCCGGATCGTTTCCCGGCTTCCCTCCTCGATGACGCCCGTGCGCGGCTCGCCGCGGCCCGGTCGGTCACCGTGCTGACCGGCGCGGGGATCTCAGCCGACAGCGGGGTGCCGACGTTTCGCGGACCCGCCGGCCTCTGGCGCACCCACCGGGCGGAGGAGTTGGCCACGCCCGAAGCGTTTGCCCGCAACCCCCGTCTTGTCTGGGAATGGTACGATTGGCGGCGCGGCCTGATCGCCGCCGCGCGGCCCAATCCGGGCCACGACGCGCTCGCGGCGCTGGAACGCCGCCGTGACCGGTTCACGCTCATCACACAGAATGTCGATGGGCTGCATACCGAAGCGGGCAGCCGGCGGCTGTTGGAACTGCACGGCAACATCTGGCACCTGCGCTGCACCGTGTGCGGCGACGTCTCAACCGACCGGCGCGTGCCGCTGCCGCTGACGCCGCGCCTGCCGTCTTGTGTTCACTGCAGCGGCCTGTTGCGTCCTCATATTGTCTGGTTTGGCGAGTCGCTCGACCCGGCGGTCATGCAGGCAGCCGTCGAAGCCGCCATGTCATGTGAGGTGTTTCTCGTGGTCGGCACGTCAGGAGTGGTTCAACCCGCGGCCTCATTGGCGTCGATGGCCAGGGAGGCCGGCGCCTGGGTGATGGAACTCAATCCGGAACGGTCGGCCACGGCCGAGGTTCACTGCCGGCTGGCCGGCCGTGCGGCCGAGATCTTGCCACGGTTGATTCCGGCCGACGATTGACCGAGTCAAAATAGATGAATTTGGCGTGGCCAAATAGACTGTCAGGATGAGCAGAAAATTTCCACCGATATTCATATGAGAAATCAAGAGGTTCCACGAAGCTCAAATTTGCTTTTTTGATTTAAGAGGTATATGGTGTGATTGGAAGTTGGGTTCATTGATAAATATTCTGTGCTGCGGCGCTCGGGCGCGGCGCGTCTGACCACTGGCAACACCACATAAACGGGAGCCTTCCCCGCCCGTGCCGAGTGCAAGGCGGGGCATCAGAAGCGCACCCACTTGGTCAGAGAGCCTGTGGAGTCAGCACCCGGCCCGGCACCGCAGCCACTCATTCGGCATCGCCCCGAAAAAAGTCTGTCGGCGTTCGACCGATCCGTCCTTTCTCGGGCACGAGCGTCCGAAGTGGACTGTGAAGTGGAATTCCGCAGCGTCCCCTAAGGGCTGTGAAATTCTCCCCAGCTCCGGCTTCGGGCAGACGGAGAACAGACCACGTGTTCGGGACGATGTCCGCCCTTCTCTTCCGATCAACCGGATGCCGTGCGCGCGACATCCGGTTTTTTTGTTCGGGTTCCTCGACTATTGACACCCGCCGCAAAACCCAATAGCATACACATCTTATGCCTTCTTCAAAAGCATCCGGCCGTCGCAACCCCGCGGCCGTGAATCGGTGGGAAATCCCGTCCGAATCACTGCGCGTCCGTTTCGACGTCGGCCGTCTGCCCTTCAAGAGCACGGAAGAACTGTCGCCGCTGGACGAGGTAATCGGCCAGCAGCGCGCCGTCAGGGCGATGGACTTCGGTCTACACATCCAGGACCGAGGCTACAACGTCTACGTTTCGGGAAGCCCGGGAACGGGCAAGAGCACGGTCGTCAAGATGATGGTGGGGCGGGTGGCGGAGACCGAACCGACGCCCGATGATTGGTGCTATGCCCATCATTTTCAGGATCCGGACCGGCCGAAGGCGCTGCGGCTGCCCGCCGGGAAAGGGCGCGGGCTGCAACGCGACATCGACCGGCTGATCGCCTCGTTGAAGGAAGAATTCCCCAAGGTGTTCCAAAGCAAGGAGTATGAAGACCAGCGGCGGCAACTGGAGGAAAACTTTACCAAGGCCCGCGACAGCCTGACCGGCGAACTGGAAGCGCAGGCCAAGGAACGGGGGTTTCTCGTCAGCAGCACGCGGCTGGGCATCGTCGTCGTCCCGCTCTATCGGGGCAAGCCGATGGAGGCGGATCAGATGGAGGCGCTTGAGCCTGAGGTCCGGACCGAGATCCAGCGCAAGGAAAAGGCCCTGCACGAGCACATTCACACGTTCGTTCAACAGGTCCGGGCGCTCCGAGAGGAGATCAACCGCAAGATCGAGGAACTGAACCGGCGGGTGGCCCATTACACCTCGGCGCACCTGTTCGAGCAGATCGGTGTGAAATACCGGGACCTGCCGAAAGTGGTCGAGCATATCCGGGCCATGGAGCAGGATGTGCTGGAGCGGTTCAAGGATTTTCTGCCCGAATCGGAACCGCAGCCGCCATTTGCCGGGCTCGAATCGGACGCGGCCCGCACGTCGATGATCCGATACCAGGTCAATGTGATCATTGACAACAGCGCCCTCCACGGCGCCCCGCTCGTGGAGGAGGCGAACCCCACCTACAACAATCTCATCGGACGGATCGAAAAGAAGAGCCGGTTCGGCACGCTCTACACGGATTTCACCCTCATCAAGGCCGGGTCGATCCTGCAGGCCAACGGCGGCTACCTGGTGGTGAACGCGCTCGACGTGCTTCGGAATCCCTTCTCGTGGGAGGCCCTCAAGCGCGCCATCAAGAATCAATGCGTCAAGATCGAGGACATCGGAGAATTGTATGGCGTGCCCACCTTCGCGGGCATCAAACCGGAGCCGATCCCGGTCAGCCTGCGCGTGATCGTCATCGGCAATCCATTCCTCTACGCCCTGCTGTACGCGTACGACGAGGATTTCGGAAAGATCTTCAAGGTCAAGGTGGATTTTGATGTGCAGCAACCGCGGACCGAGGAGTCCGCGCTCTCCTACGCGCAGTTCATCGCCCGGCTCTGCCGCGACGAACAGCTGCTGCACTTCGACGCAAGCGGCGTCGCCGCGGTCCTGGAGCAGGCGATCCGCTGGACGGCGCATCAGCGAAAACTCTCGCTGCAATTCAGCCAGGTGGCGGATTTGGTGCGCGAAGCCAGCTTCTGGGCCCGGCGCGACGGTTGCGCCCTCGTCTCGGCGGAGCACGTCCGCACCGCGATCCGGGAGAAACTCTACCGCTCGAATCTCGTCGAAGAGTACATCCGGGAGTTGATCGCGGAGGGCACGCTGATGGTGGACGTGGCCGGCGGGATTGTCGGCCAGGTCAACGGCCTGTCGGTCCACGATCTGGGCGATTTTGCCTTCGGCCGTCCGTCCCGCATCACGGCGCGGATTTATTTGGGGCAGGAGGGCATCGTCGATATCGAGCGGGAGGCCAAGCTCAGCGGCAAGACCCACAGCAAGGGCGTGATGATCCTGTCCGGCTATCTGGGGGGACGCTACGCGGAGAGGACGCCGCTGTCCCTTTCCGCAACGCTCTGTTTTGAACAAAGCTACGGTGAAGTCGAGGGTGACAGCGCGTCGACCGCCGAACTGGCCGCCCTGCTCTCCGGCCTGTCCTCGATCCCTGTGCGCCAGGGGCTGGCCGTCACCGGCTCGGTCAACCAGCGGGGGGAGCTGCAGGCGATAGGCGGCGTCAATGAAAAAATCGAGGGATTTTACGACGTCTGCAAGGCGGTCGGTTTGACGGGGGACCAGGGCGTCGTCATCCCGCGCCACAACATCAAGCACCTGATGTTGAGGGAGGATGTGGTGGAGGCGGTCGATGCGGGCCGCTTTCACGTCTATGCGGTCTCGACCGTTGACGAGGCGATGGAGCTCTTGACCGGCGTGCCCGCCGGCGAGCCGCAACCCGATGGAGCCTATCCCGACGGCACCGTCAACGCGGCGGTGCTCGCGCGGCTGCGCGCCATGAACGAGCAACTGCGTGCGCTGGAGCCCGGGGGGCGCCGGCTTCTTGCGCCGGGCCCGGAGGAGCCGGATGGGGAGTTGGAGGAACGGTCCGGCGGACGGTGACCGCCACGCGCCTGCCGGGTCCGCATCATTCGCACGCGCGCCGATTTCCGACCGATGGAACAGGCCGCCAGCGTTCTCCTGACCGATCTGTACCAGCTCGCCATGCTGCAGGGGTATGTCGAGCAGGGGATGGAGGAGACGGCGGTCTTCGAGTTTTTCGTCCGCAAGCTTCCCTCCAGCCGGGCGTTCCTCATGGCGGCCGGCCTGGAACAGGCGCTGGATTATCTTGAGACGCTCCACTTCACGCCGGAAGAGCTTGACTGGCTGGTCCGGAGGGGCGGATTCAGCGACCGGCTGATCGATTATCTCGGCCGGCTGCGCTTCACCGGCGACGTGCACGCCATGCCGGAGGGCACGGTCTTCTTTCCCGATGAACCGATTTTGCGCGTCACCGCCCCGCTTCCACAGGCGCAGCTGGTCGAAACGCGCCTGATCAACCTGCTTCACTTCCAGACGCTGGTCGCTTCAAAGGCGGCGAGGCAGGTGCTGGCGGCGCCGGGCAAACTGCTCGTCGACTTCGGCTTGCGTCGCGCGCACGGAGCGGAAGCCGGCCTGCTCGCGGCGCGGGCCTGCTATCTGGCCGGCATGGCCGGGTCGGCGACGGTGCTGGCCGAGCAGCGGTTCGGCGTACCGGCCTATGGAACGATGGCCCACTCGTTCATCCAGGCCCATGACGACGAGCTGGACGCGTTTGTCCATTTCGCCCGCGCGCAGCCGCGGCAGGTCGTGTTGCTGCTCGACACCTATGACACCGAGGCGGCGGCGCGAAAGGTTGTGACGCTGGCCGGTCAGTTGCGGACATCCGGGATTGCGATCCAGGCGGTGCGATTGGACAGCGGCGATCTGGGCGAGCACGCCCGCAGGGTCAGGCGCATTCTTGACGAAGCCGGCCTGAGCACGATCAAGATATTTGCCAGCGGGAGTCTGGATGAAACGCTCGTCTCCGGGCTGGTCGCTTCGAGGGCGCCGATCGACGGGTTCGGGATCGGTTCGAGCCTGGTCACTTCCTCCGACGCACCCTATCTGGACTGCGCCTATAAGCTGCAGGAATACGCCGGACGCGCCCGCCGGAAACGGTCTGAAGGGAAGGCGACATGGCCGGGCCGGAAACAGGTCATCCGCCGGCGCGGAAGCGATGGCCGGCTCGTTGAAGATTGGTTGACGCTGGAGGGGAATGGGCTGGACGGAGAGCCGCTGCTGCAGCCGGTGATGCGCCACGGCCGTCGACTTTTGCCTTCGCCGCCGCTGTCATCGATCCGCGCGCATGCCGCGGCGCAACTTGACGGCCTGCCCGATCCGCTGCGTCAATTGGTTGGCGCGCCGGCCTATCCGGTGCGCATTGCGGACGCCGTGGTCCAGCTGGCCAGGCAGGTCGACCAGCACACGGGGTGGACGGGGGATGTTTCAAAATAGGGAGGATGCCGCCCGGCGACTGGCCGAGGCGCTTGGCCGCTTTCGCGCCCGCCCGACGGACACGCGGGAGCGGCGGCCGCTGGTCCTGGCGATTCCACGCGGGGCGGTGCCCATGGGGGCGATCATCGCCGAAGCGCTTGGCGGGGAATTGGACGTCGTCCTGGTTCACAAGCTCGGCGCGCCGGGCAATCCGGAGCTGGCCATTGGCGCGGTTGATGAGACGGGCCGGCTCTATTTGAATGAAGAAGCCGTCGTGTTGCAGGTTAACGAATCCTATCTGGAGCGGGAACGGCAGGCCCAGCTCCAACGGCTTCGCCGCCGTCGCACGCTCTACACCGAGGCGCATCCGCCGATTGATCCTGCCGGCCGCATCGCCATCGTGGTGGATGACGGTTTGGCCACGGGCGCGAGCATGGTGGCTGCCCTGAGGGCGGTGCGAAGCCGTCGGCCGGCCAAGCTGGTTGCCGCCACCGCCGTGGCGCCGGCCCAGACTCTGGGGGTGATCAGGGAGCTGGCCGATGAGCTGGAATGCTTGGAAGTGCCTGATATTTTTTATGCTGTAGGCCAATTCTTTGTGACATTTGAGCAGGTTACAGATGAGGAGGTGATCGAAATCCTCCGACAATGGACTCTGCCATAAAGACAACAGCAGCCGACTGCTTTCTTTGTGGAGTGCTGCTTTATCTCACTCGAGTGAAAAAAGGCTTGACACCTCAAGACGCCTGTGCTACTGAATACACTTTGCTAGATGGTTGTAATCGTAAAGATATAGCCCGAAAGGGTTATATCAGAAAATAGTAACCTGATAATTTCAATATATTTTCATGAATATCATCTTTCCAGAGCAGGTTCGGAGTTCTTCTCAGCGCTGATTCACTTAGGTAAAGGGGGCGTAAGCATGAACGACATGGTGAAATATTTTTCCGTGACGACGTTGGCCTTGGTTCTTGTCGGTGCGGGTCATCTGTGGGCGGCTGACAGCACAACGGGAGCCCAGCAGGCGGCCGCTACGCCGGTTGCCGTGGACTCCAAGGCGCCGAACTGGCAGGATCAGCTGAAAGCGCAGCTGGCCCGTGAGGATAATATGGAGGGTCGCGACGGCCACACCGATCAAGTCAACAACGCCATGCAGAAGCTCATGGAGGAAATTTCCCAAGGTTCGAACAAGTCATCCATGCCCATGGGAGGATCGAACGGCGGCTACGGCGGCATGGCCGCCATGCAGCAGATGGACCGGAGCTTCTATCTGGGTCCCGTCGCAGAGAACGTGAAATCCGGGGAGCACTGCCCCAAGAACGCGCCGCACAAGGACTATGACATCTCGGCCATCGGCGTCGAAATTTCGTTGAATCAGTGGCTCGATTATTACCCGGGCTACATGTACGTCTTGACCGAAAATGTCGACAAGGTGCGGGCGGAGGAGAAGCGGAACGCGGACGCACGCGCCAAGGAAGGCGATGATCCCGGTGCGGTCTCCAACGGATTGCAAGGCGACATGATCCAGCCGCTGAACATCCGGGGGAACCAGGGTGATTGCGTTATCATCACCCTGCGCAACAAGCTGGAGGATGATGATG
>DATJYI010000270.1:0-14033 GCA_035499635.1 Nitrospiria bacterium
ACAACGTGAAGTTGAGAAGTTGGTCAGTGCGAGGATACAACAGGACCGGGAGGGATGAACCCGCGGCTGTCGTACTGTACTGCGCCCCCGGCCGTTGCGTGTAGGCCCCGCCAAGAGTCAGGGTTGGCAAGATCGCGGATAACGCCTGCTTCCGTTGTTGTTGCAATTGGGAAAGCGTTTCCTGAACGATATGATACGGTTGATAATGATCCAACGCCGACCGGGCCGCCTGTTCCAGTGTCACTTCGTCGGAAATGGCGGCGCCGGGCGGTTCCTCCGCCGTCGCCACGGCGCCGCCCAGCACCAGCATCACCGCCATCACACGGCACCAGTACGCAGCCGTCGCTTCAATGAAGGTCACCAGGGGATCATATGGAAGCCCCACTTTCCTGTCAACCCTTCGGGCCCATTCCGAACCCTGCAAGATCCACCGCACTGTGCGTCACCAGCCTCCGCCTCACTGCGATGTGACGACCGGAGTCGCCTTCCGCCAGGAGCGACGCATGCTTGACAGCCATTGATCATCCGCTACACTAGAGGAATCATCGGTCACACTCCCCTGGATGTGCGGTTCTCGTCGAGGGGACAGAGCCATTTTCCCTTGACAATACCGGCGGCTGTGATTATCATAGCCAACAATGCGCCTGGACGAACCGTGGGCGCCCATGGTATCACAAACTGATGGCGGCGACGTCTGGCAGAACGCCACGTAGGGAAGGACAACAACGGATGAGTCTTTCGATCCAGTGCACGGAGAATCGGCGTAAGGCACGACGGCTTGCGATGGCGTTTGGCGTCGCCGGTGCAGCCGCACTGCTCACGGCATGCGCCGTCGCGCAACAGAAATCCGTCGCACCCATTGGATCGCCCTCAGCTGCCGCCGCGGATCCCACGTCATCAGTCACCCTCCCGTCGTCCGCCTCTCGCGCCACATCGGATGCCCCGCAATCGTCAATGCCGCAGCCCCAGACGGCAACGGGAACCAACGCCGTGTCGACCGCTCCCCCCTCGCCCGACGTCCCAGGCACGATAATCGACGAGCCGGTCGACGAATCAGATGACACCGATACCACGGATACGGCCGAAGCGGCCAATCCGCCGCCTGATGAGGAGCCCACGTACGACGTCCCCATTGTCATCAATGAAAGTGTGGAAGGCCATCTGGAGTATTTTCAGACGACCATCAGGGAGCGCTTTGCCCTGTGGTTGCAACGGTCCAAGCAGTATCTTCCGGTCATGAAGGAGATTTTCAAACAGCACGGACTGCCGGAAGATCTTGTCTTCGTCGCCTTAATCGAGAGCGGGTTTAATCCCTATGCCTATTCACGATCCCGGGCGGCGGGACCATGGCAATTCATCATCGGCACGGGGCGCAAGTATGGGTTGAAGATCAACGAGTGGATCGATGAACGGAGGGACCCGATCAAATCAACCGATGCGGCCGCCCGGTATTTGAAGGACCTCTACGATCAATTCGGATCCTGGCCCCTGGCGCTGGCCTCCTACAATGCCGGCGAAGGGAAAGTGGCCCGCGCCATCGCCAAAACGCGGTCGGATGATTTTTGGAAGATCAAGGAGACGCGTCACTTGCGGCCGGAGACACGCAATTATGTGCCGAAGTTCATGGCGGCAACCATCATCGCCAAAAATCCGGAAAAATACGGATTTGCATTGACCGACGTCGAACCGTTCCGCTACGACGAAGCCCCCATCGACAGCCCGACCGACCTGCACGTGATCGCCAAAGCCGCCGGAGTCGATTATGACATCATCAAGCAGTTGAACCCCGAACTCCGGCAGGGAGTGACGCCGCTGTACTATCCAGACTATAAGATCAAGCTCCCGCCGGGCACGCGTGACACCTTCATGGAGAATTTCAGCAAGATTCCCAAGGAAGCCCGTCTCATCTGGATCCGGCACACGGTCCGGCAGGGTGAAACGCTCTCGCAGTTGGCGCGCCGGTATGGCACGTCGGTGAAAACGCTCCAGGACACCAACCACATGGGGCGCCGGACCATGTTGAGCATCGGCTCCACGATGATCATCCCCGCAAAAGGCGCCACGGCTGACATGATGGTGCCGGCGTCGGTTGAGACAGAGGAGACGGTCCCGCAGCCGCAGGAACAGCACAAATCGATCTATCGCGTCCGATCCGGTGATACACTCTGGGATGTCGCCCGACAGTTCGGCGTCACCATCAAGCAGCTGCAAACGTGGAACCGGCTGTCATCGACGAGGATTCGGGCCGGCCAACATCTGATTCTGTACCTGCCCGGCCAGCTTTCCTAAGAACTGACCTTACGGTTGACCGCCGCCCGCTGGGGCCGGCGTCGTGGTGCGCGGTGCGGCGGCCGGGGGCGGCTTCTGAGTTGCGCCCGAGGAAGCCGGTCCGGTCGGAGGTGCGGGGGACGGGTGGGCGGTGGAAGACCCCGGTGACGCCGGCGCGACTGTTGCGGTGGGTGACGGGGCCGGCGCGGCTCCGGCAGGAGCCGGACCGACCGAGACCGAAGGTGTGGTGGCGGCAGATGCTCCACCGAGCGCTTTGATCCGCGCCGCCGCTTCCGACGACCAGGGAGATTTTGAGAACTCCTTTTGTACCGCCTGGTAGGCGGCCAGCGCCCCGTCCCGATCGTTCTCCGTCTCCCGCAAACGGCCCACTTCATAGAGGGCCTCATCTCGATTGGCTGCCGTTGGTTGCTGACTCAACTGCTGAAATTGCTGGATCGCCCGAGCCCGATCGCCCTGATGAGCGTACAAATAGCCCAGTCGGAGCGCTGCCAGCTGCGCGACCGTCTTGGACGGCCCGTACCGGTTGATGACTTTCGAGTACAGCGCCTGGGCGTCGTCAAACTTTCCGAGTTCGACTTGGCAGTTGGCCTGGTAGTAGAGCGCAAGCGGCGCGAGCCGGCTGTAACCATACCGGTCGGAGATCTGACGGTAAAGGGGCAACGCCTTCTCGCAGCGTTCGGCCATCGGCGATTTCGGTTGCTCGCCGGCTGGGGCCGGCTTGACGGCCTCGGTCGGTGCGGGATAATACTGGGCGGCCTGACCGGCTATTTGCGCCGCCTGATTGTTCTGCCACCACCACCATCCCCAGCCTCCCCCTCCGGCCAGAATGAGGCAGACCGCACCGATGACCAGTGGCCAAAGCAGGCGGCGGTGCGCCGTCTCCCATGCCACCCAGCGGTCCAGCCAATGGATGGCGGCCTCTTGATTGGTGGACACCGGCTTCGGTGCGACTTTGATCTTGTAGGCCATGAGTGCGACTCGGGCGGCTGCGGTCAGCCGTCCAACGAAGGCGCTATCATATCAGACCGGATGAAATTATCAAGATGGAGGGAGAATCCCTTCACGGAGCGCCCGCCGACGCATCCGCATGATCGGGTGGCAATGTTCCGGGCGGTGGGCTATACTGTGCGACAATCGGCTCGCATCCGGGTCGCGTGGAGACATTCATGACTCATCCTCTGCACCCATTGACTGTTCATTTCCCGATCGCCCTGCTGTTCACGTCGGTCTTCTTCGATCTGATGGGCATGCTGACGAACAACAACAACTTCCGTCAAACCGGTTGGTGGTTGCTCCTCCTCGGGCTGATCGGTGGAACCGTTGCCGCCGGTTTCGGGATGTGGACCGAGGAACAGATCGAAGCGATGGGCGTTCCGGAGGCGGCCGTCGACCGGCATGAAGCCTTCGCCGTGACGACGATGATCGTCTTCGCCGTGCTGGCCGTCTTCCGCTGGTGGAGACGGGGCCGATGGTCCGCCCGCGACCGTGTGGTCTACTTGAGCGTGGCCATGGCCGGATTGCTCTTGTTGGGCATCACCGGTTTCTACGGCGGAGAGCTGGTTTATCGCTACGGGGCGGGCGTTCAGTCGTCCGCCGCTCCGAAACCAGCCAATCCCGACTGAGCCTCCGTCCCGATTCAACGCGGACGGGTGATTTCCACCTCAAAGGCGCCGACAACGGCATCCACCGGGGGCGCGACCTTGCGCATCCGGATCGTCACCCGGTGAGGATGAAACTGCTCCAGAACCGCGTCCGCCAGCCGCTCCGCCAGCGTTTCAAGCAGTGCCGGCCGCAACCGGCTTCCCAATTGGACAACCGTCTCAATCAACTTGACGTAGTCGATCGTGCGGGAAAGGTTGTCCATCGCGGCGGCCTCGGTCAGAGAGTGCTCCACCTCCAGATCGAGTGACAACCGCTGGCCGAGCTCCCGCTCCGCTTCGGTGCATCCGCAATGACCATGAAACTGCACATCGGTCAGGCGAATCCGGTCCCCGGGCATCATGCCACTCGCATCGTCGCCGTTCTCAACGTGCCCTGACGCGTGCCGACGGACCTGTCGGCCTGTCAGCTCCTCGGCCGGCGGATCAGATCAAGAAATTCCATTCTGGTTTTCGGATCACTTTTGAACGTGCCCAGCATCGCGCTGGTCACCGCCAGGGCGTTCTGTTTTTCGACCCCGCGCATCATCATGCACAGGTGCTGCGCTTCCATCACCACACCGACGCCAGACGCTCCGACGCCCTCCTCGACCGCCAAGGCGATGTCCATCGTGAGACGCTCCTGAACCTGGAAACGCCGGCTGAACAACTCCACCAGCCTCGGGATCTTACTCAAACCGATCACCCGGCCGTTGGGCAGATAGGCCACATGGCATTTGCCGAAAAAGGGCAGCATGTGGTGTTCGCACAGGCTGAAAAAGTCAATGTCCCTCACAATCACCATCTCGCTCGACTCGACCGCGAAGATGGCGCCGTTGAGCACTTCCCCCATTTCCTGCCGATACCCCTTAGTCAAAAACCGCAGAGCCTGCTCAACCCGTTTGGGCGTCTCACGCAATCCATCGCGCGAGATGTCTTCACCAAGCAGGGACAGCAGTCTACCAACCAACTCCTCGATCTCGCTGGAAATCTCTGTTCTGCTCATGGCGGCAATATTCCCGATCCCGCACGGTTCCTGCGAGGCAATGGATCATCAGTTCCGGTTGGTCCGGATCGGATAAGGTTGGCTGATTATAGCACCCGACCTTTCAGGCATGCAACGAATCCGACGTGCCCCGGCGCCTGACGGCATCGAGGATGATCCCCTCCTTCAATCCCCAATCGCTGACATGCAGACCGTCCAGCCCCCATCGACGCAATGACGACTGGAGGACCACGCCACCAGCGATGATCAACTCCGCTCTACCGCCTTCCAACACTGAGACCTCCTGTCGCTCCGCCGCCGTCATACCGATGAACAACTCCACCCACTCGTCCACCACGGCAGTTGAGAGTCGAGTCCCATTGACGACCGCCGGATCATAACGCTCGAGACCTCTGAATAACGCCCCGAGCGTGGTCACGGTGCCGGCCGTGCCGGCCACATGGTACTCGGAAGGCAACGGACCGATCTGATCGGCGGCCTGGTCCAATTCGACGTCGATGTAGTCCCGAAGTTGTTTGAGTTCCCCCGCGAGCACGGGGTCGTGATGGAGGAAGCGCTCGGTCAACCGAACAACGCCCAGCGGCGTGCTGGCCCATCCCTCGACGGCAACATCCCGACCCAGGACATACTCCGTACTTCCACCACCGATGTCAAATAAGAGGCACGATGACAAGCCGCGAAGGCCGGCGTTCCGCAGCCCCCACCAGGCTCCGAGTAACGTACGCCTCGCTTCCTCCTGGCCCGAAAGCAGCTCGACGATCATCCCTGTTTCGGAGCGGACCCGCTCGATGAATTCAGTCCGGTTGGCGGCCTCCCGCACTGCGCTGGTTGCCACCACGGTGACCACATCGGGGGCGTGGATCGCAATGCGTCGCTGGAACTCGCGCAGAACGGACATCGATCGGTCAATGGCAGCCGGCCGCAGGACCGCCTCGCGACCCATGCCATCTCCCAGCCTGGTCATCTGACGGTCAGCGTCGACGAGACTCAGTCGCTCTGCCCGATCCACACGGGCGATCACGAGCCGGAGCGTGTTCGACCCAATATCGACTCCGGCCACGGTCGTCATGAACGGCTTAGGACTGCATTGTGAGTCGCACCCTCTGGGACTCGCCTGCGGACGAAACGACAAGAGT
Organism: Nitrospiria bacterium; assembly: GCA_035499635.1. Classification (GTDB taxonomy): domain Bacteria; phylum Nitrospirota; class Nitrospiria; order JACQCE01; family JACQCE01; genus JACQCE01. The sequence continues at coordinate 6,069 of DATJYI010000270.1, forward strand.
CATATGGCGCCCTTCGGACGGATGACGGATGTGCATCGGCACGGGAGCATTCGTCGTGAAGAGCAGGAGCGCTCGAGGCGGCTCGTTGTCGCTTATCGGACGCCCTGACCCGGGGTCGACAAGTCATCTGCGGCCTCTTCCTGGATGATCTCACGTTTCAGCGAATTCCGGCGGGCGTTCAACGAGGAAATCGCGTCCAGACAGGCGTGCATGTCGGCGGTATCCACTGTGATGACGCCGGATCGACGCCATCCCTCATAAGCAGCTTCGCCCAACTCCTGCTGGAGTCGGGCCAGCGCTCGCTCGATCCTGGCTAACTCACGCCGGCTTTCAACCACCGCGAGTTCACGCCCTGTCTGCCGGGTGATACGGGCGAGGTATCCGCCCAACGCGGTGAACCCACCGTGCAGATCGTGCCTAAACTGTTCCCACTCCAGCATCGCCGCGAAGGGCACTGTATCACAGCCTGTTGAGGCAGGCAAGGCAGGCGTTTCAGCCGACCGTCATCAACGAGAGACGGCCGGCCCATCGGCGCTCTAGGGCGCCACGCAGACGGTGCTGTGCCTGCGCTGACAGTGTCGGGTCCTCGCGCAGGAGCCGCTCCGCGCAACTCCGCGCCTCATCCAGGACGCCGGCATCACGAATCAGATGTGCCACGCGCAACTCCGGTAGTCCGGATTGTCGCATCCCAAAAAATTCCCCGGGACCTCGAAATGACAAATCGGCCTCGGCGATCTGAAACCCGTCGCGGGAACGGACCATCGCCTCCAGTCGGGCCCGAGCCTCCGCCCCGGCGGCCGCCCCAGCCATCAACAGGCAGTAGGAATGATGACGGCCGCGACCGACGCGTCCGCGCAACTGGTGCAATTGCGCCAGACCGAACCGCTCGGCGTGCTCGATCATCATCACGGTCGCGTTCGGCACATCGATCCCGACCTCGACCACCGACGTCGTGACCAGTACGTGCACCGCACCCGCCGCAAACTCCCGCATAACCCGGTCTTTCACCGCCGACTTCATACGGCCGTGCAACACCCCCACCGTCATGCGCGAGAACTGTCGCTGCAGGGATTCCGCCAACTGCGTCGCCGCCTTCGCGTCGCTCGTCTCGGTCGCCTCCACCAGCGGAGCCACCACATAGGCCTGCCGACCCGCCGTCAACTCGCGTTCCAACAGTCTGACAGCGTCGGACCGCCGGGATTCCGAGAGAAGCCGCGTATCCACCGGTCGCCGTCCCGGCGGCATCTCATCGATGACCGACACGTCCAGATCGCCGTAGAGCGTCAACGCCAACGTCCTGGGAATCGGCGTCGCGGTCATGACAAGCACGTCGGGGCGTCGTCCCTTCCCAGCCAGGCCGGCTCGCTGCAGCACGCCAAACCGGTGTTGTTCATCAATCACGACCAGGCCCAAGCGTTCGAAGCGTATACCGGCCGTGATCAATGCATGCGTGCCGACCACGACGCCTGCGCTGCCATCCCGAATGGCGGACGTGGCCGCACGTCGAGCCGCACCCCGGACGCCGCCGGTCACCATCACCACCCGGACGCCGAGCGGTTCCAGCCACCTGCGAACTGTCGACGCATGCTGCTCGGCGAGGATTTCCGTCGGCGCCATGAAGGCGGCCTGGCGCCCTTGGTCACATGCCATCATCATGGCCGAGACAGCCACCACCGTCTTCCCGCAACCAACGTCCCCCTGCACCAACCGGTTCATTGGGTGCGTCAGGGCCAGATCGGCTTCGATCTGGGCGATCACGCGGCGCTGCGCTGCAGTCAATGGAAAACCGAGTGACTCGATAAAACGGCGCTGCAGGGCGCCTTCGGTGCTGAAACGCGCCGGCACGGCTTCGCCCTGAATGTCACGCTTGCGCGAGGCCAGGCCCACCGCCAGCAGCAGCAGCTCTTCGAAAATCAGCCGCCGTTGAGCCGCCGATTGCCCCGATTGCAACCGCGTCATCGACGTATCCGCCGGAGGAAAGTGCACCTCTTCAATCGCCCGCGCCGCGGACACCAGGTGGTGTTCGCGGCGAATCCAGTCCGGCAGCAGGTCCGGCCACTGCTCGCCGAACCGATCCAATGCCCGGCGCATGAGCCCACGAATCGCTCTCGAGGTAAGCCCTTTGGTTTCATGATACACCGGCACGATTCGACCCGAATGGATCAGTTCATCGCCCCGGCGGTCGATCACTTCGTATTGGGGACTCTCCATTCTGTACCGCGGACCGCCGTAGGGGTTCGTGCGCGGCCGTCCAGTCAGAATGACACGCTGTCCGGCGCGGAAGTATCGTTCGAGATAGGGCTGATTGAACCACCTGGCGGAGAGGAGCCCCGTGCCGTCGTCGCCGATCAACTCGACAATGCTCAAACGGCGTCGACCTGCGCGGCCGCTTCCGACAGCCTTGACTTCGATGAGGACACTCTGTTCCTGTCCCGCCGTTAAGTGCGAGACGGTGGAGAGGCGTGACCGATCCTCATAGCGCCACGGCAGCATCGTCAAAAACTCCTCAACGGTCCTGACGCCAAGACGGCGGAATTGTGCGGCGCGGGTGCGGCCTACTCCCGGCAGGTGCTCCAGCGGCAGCGTCAGCGAGACCAGTCCTTCTTCCGACCCAGCCGGTGAGGGCGGCTTGGATCGGCCGGCCGTCTCTTTTAAAGCGGCGACGATTGATAACGCCACGTCAAGCCGTTGACGCTGAAGCGCCTCACCCAATTGATCGTAATCCTGAAAGAGTCTCGCCAGCCGATGCAACAGGCGACGCGTTTCGGGTGTGACGGACACGCCCAGCTGCGCGACCCGGGCATGGATAAAGTGCCCCAAACCCTGCACCCTCGGTCGCCGGCCGTCTGAAATCCTGACGGCGTAGTTCAATGGACGGTCGATCTGTTGCAGGAAACGGCCGAGGGATTCTCCGATGACAATCTCTTCCATCAGACCTCATCCCTTCATCCGACCACCCGGTCCCGCAGTTGCACCCCGGCAATTCGGTGTGTTAGCATACGCCCCGTGTCCGGACAGGTTTGACGGCAACACACACTCACTTACGAGATGACAATGGCACGTCGATGCGATATTTGCGGTAAAGGGCATCAAATCGGTTCAAACGTGAGCCATGCTCACAACCGCACCAAACGCCGGTTTCTTCCCAACCTGAAGTCCGTGCGCGCGCGTGTGGCCGGCCATTCTCAGCGACTCATGGTCTGCACAATCTGCATCAAGACCGGCCTCGTCGCCAAAGCTGCCCGGCAGCACGCTTGATTATCCCGACGCCCCGCGGGAAGGCATTCCGCACGTTCCTCAAAAATGAAAGCTGACCCCCGCACCAACGGCGAACACCGGCGCTGAGTTCGTCAACCCCAGGTCCATCTCCGCATCAGCCGTCACGACTTGGTTGAATGCGTAGGTTGCCGCAAGCTCACCCGTGAGGGGCCATACGGACTCATTGGGATCCGAACTGGTATGACCGGCCACCTCCCCCGCGAATTCCAAGCCGGGTAACAGCGCCGGCACCGGATATTCCATGGCCAGCGAATAATTCACGGTGTTCCGGAGCGGTCGTGTTTGCGTGGACGACGGGCTGACGACGGTATTTCCACCGACGAATGTATAGCCGACGTTCAAATGTACCGTCACGGATTGGAACGACTTGCTCGCAATTCCGGTTAGGCCTAAATCGGTTTTCCCCGTGCACGAGGGATTGAACGTGGACAGCCGATCCTTGTTGCAAGTCGGCAGCTTGACGGTCATTTCCGCGGCCAGCGTGACCGGTCGACCTTCCCGTGCCCGGAGGAGCCTCGCCTTGGCCTTGAGGTTGACGTCTCCCAGACCGTTCTCCGCCGAATTACCGGACTGGAGAAACAGGATCGGTACTTCCACTTCGAAATCAAGATCATTAAGGATGCCATTGGTCAATTCCAGCAGCATCATTGAAAGATTATTATTCGATGAAAATTGCTGGTAGAGAAAACCGGCTTCCAGCTCGGTCAGTCCCTTCTCCACGGGATCAGCCCTGTCCGTGGCAAGAAACGGCCGATCCGCCCATGCCGATGCCGGCAGACCGAACAAACCGCCCAGACAGACCGCCATCAGCCAGAGCAGGAATCGCCGTCTGAAGCGCCCGATCAGTCGCATTCACCCTCTCTCATCGACACTGCCAAAATCCCGCTGATTGTAGGGGGAGGTCACCGGCTTGTCAAGAATTGATCCCGATCCATTCACGACCGAGATTCCTTGCACACAAATGCACACTCTTGGATGAACCGGAATGTGATCTGTAACATCATTAAATCGTTTGACATTTTTCTGCATGTACCATGGAGTTATATTTGTCGAACAAAAATGTGCAAACATCTTTGAGCCAGCACATCATTCCGTCCCCTTTGATACCATCTAATAGATTGATAACCAAAGGTTTTAACGTCAACTCACCACTAATCATTCTAACAAATCGTCTGGCCTTTCTCTTGCATTCATCTTGTGATCACCACAATTCATCCACACCGGGTCAAGGGGGCGCACAGATGAGCAAACGAGCCAAAATCTTAATTATCGATGACGAAACAGGACCCCGAGAATCATTGAAAATGGTCTTGAAACCCTTCTATGACGTGTTCACGGCCAATGGACGCCAGGATGCCTTGGCGCTCCTGCAATCAACGCCCATGGATTTGGTCACGCTCGATCTGAAAATGGCCGATTGCCACGGCACCGCGTTGCTCAAGGAGATTAAAAGCTCCTGCCCGAATACACAAGCGATCATCTTGACCGGCTACGGCACGCTGAAAAGCGCCATTGAAGCCATCCGGCTCGGCGCCTCTGACTACCTGTTGAAACCCTTTCAAGTGACAGAAATCCTCTCCGTCATCAACCGCGTGCTGACCCGCCCCCTGGTATCGGGACAGATGGAGGCGGCGCTCCATGAACTGGAACGCGTGGCGGAATCCTCCCACCCGTGACAGGGAATCACCATGACGGAATCGACACTCATCGTCGCCGGCGTCCTGACCATGGTGTACAGCGCGTGCGAGCGGTGGCTGGTGACGCCGCCCTATTTTTTGCCGATCTACGCCTCGATTGCGGCCGTAATCATGTGGCTGCTGGTCTGAGGGGTCCCTGAGACCGCCGTCAACTTCGCTCATTCGGCACCACTCTGACCGGCCACCAACAACTCCTCGGCATGACGGCGCGTCGTCGCCGTCACGGTGGCGCCTCCGACCATGCGGGCCAACTCCGTCACCCGTTCCGACCGTTCAAGCACTCTCACCGTCGTGACGGTGCGACCTTTCCGGGGCGTTTTCTCGACAAGGTAATGTCGATCAGCGAAGGCCGCGATCTGCGGCAGATGGGTGATGCAGAACACCTGACGAGCTTTTGAGAGGGCCTTGAGACGGCGGCCGACCATCTCGGCGACCGCCCCGCCGATGCCCGAATCGACCTCATCAAAGACCAGGGTCGGCACCCGGTCCGCCTGGCCCAGCACCGTCATGATGGCCAGCATCAACCGGGACAGCTCCCCCCCCGATACCACTTTGCGCAGTGGTTTCAATTCCTCACCGGGATTGGCGGCGACCAGCAGTTCCACGTCGTCCCCGCCATCGTCTCGGTAACCCGCACCGCCAAGCGGCGTGCAGCGCCAGACGCACGTGGCCGATTCCATGTTCAATTGAGCCAATTCCCGCTGAACGCGGCGTTGAAATTGCTGGGCCACTTTTTGTCGGGCCGAAGACAGCTCATCGGCGTGCCGGCGAAGCTGAGCGGACAACTCAGTTAATTCGACGGTCACCGCCGACAACCGTTCGCCCTGGCGTTGCATGCCCTCCAATTCTCCCTTCACCGACTCGGCGCGGTCCAGAAGATCGGCAACGGTTGCGCAGTGGTATTTCTTCTTCAACCGGCCGATCAGCGCAAGCCGGTCTTCAATTTCGGCCAGACGGGCCGGGTTGTCGGCCACGCCGGACTTGTAATCCCGCATTTGTCGTGCCGCCTCCCGGCACTGGATGACCACCGAATCCAACATGGCCGTCGCCGGCGCCATCATTGAATCGATCTGGGAGATCCTGGCGACCAGCTTCTGCACAGCGGCGAGCTGGGCCAGCACGTTCGGTTCATCTTCGTACAGGAGCCGGTAACTCTCTTCGGCGGCGGTGGAGAGTTGCGCGGCGTGCCGCAAGCGCGCCGCTTCCTCGCCGAGGGTCTCTTCCTCGCCGTTGCGTAACCCTGCGCCGTCCAGCTCCTTGCGTTGGAACTCCAGCAATTCGACTCGCTGCTGGCTGTCCCGTTGCGACAGTTCGCATTGCGCTCGTTCCGCTTCCGCGTCCCGATACCGGCGATAAACCGCCTGGTACCGGTCTCTGGCCGTCTGCAATGATCCGTACCGGTCCAGCAAGTCCAGCTGTTCGGCCGGTGAGCGCAGGGCGTACTGGTCGTGCTGGCCGTGAATCGCGATCAATCCCGCGCAGATGTCCGACAGTTGTGCAACGGTTGCCAACTGGCCGTTGACGGAGACGCGGTTGCGGTCGCCGCGCGCGATGACCCGCCTGAGCAGCATGGCCGGCTCGGACAGCGGCTCGATCCCCAGCGCTTGCAGCCGCCGCTCCGTGTGGGCGCAGTCCGGAGGCTCCAACCGGGTCTCGACCGTCGCCTCATCGCAACCGGTCCGGATGAGATCGGCGGCGGCCCGCCCGCCGCAGAGCAATCCCAAGGCATCGACAATAATCGACTTGCCGGCTCCCGTCTCACCGGTGAAGACGTGCAATCCGCGGTCAAAGGCAAGATCAAGAGCATCGATGATGGCGAAATTTCTGATGCGGAGTTCGCTGATCATGACGCCGCGTTGAGAAGCGCCGCCTTACGGATGCGGGCGCTTCGGCATGGGAAGGAATAGGCTCATATGGATTTGCCCGCGCAGTCGGGTGTCACAGGCAGGACGGCATCAGCCGGCTGATTCTATGGTGAGGCGGCGCGGGCCATCCCACCGCTGACCACGCAGCCTCATGACAATAACACGTCCACGCGGTCTTTGATCTGCCGTTTCGGGACAACCCCGACTACTTTGTCGACCAAGGCTCCTCCCTTGAAGAACAGCAATGTTGGAATGCCCATGATTTGATAGCGGCTGGCAATTTCCTGATTGTCGTCGGTATTCAACTTCAGCACCTTCAATCGCCCGGCGTATTCACCGGCAATTTCCTCCACAGTCGGGGCGAGCATCCGGCATGGACCGCACCAGGCAGCCCAGAAATCAACCAGTACCGGTTCGTTTGCCTTCAACACTTCCTGATCCCATCCCGATGCCCCAACAGCCTGTACGGTTCCCATCTCACGCCTCCCATTCAAGCGGCAGCCCCGGCTCGATAACGGTCGTGGCACGACCCGCCCTTGCTGTTTGTTATATAACCACCCTGCACACAGTGTCAATGCGCAGGTCCCGACAAAAAAGCCTCCCCCCGGCTGACCGCCGGGGGGAGGCTGGCTGGCGATCCGGACGCGTATCAATACATGTCGCCCATGCCGCCGCCAGGAGGCATGGCCGGCGCCTTCGATTCCTTCTCCGGCAGATCGGCGACCATGACTTCAGTCGTTAGCATCAGCGACGCCACACTGGCCGCGTTTTGCAGCGCCGTCCGTGTCACTTTCGTGGGATCGATGATGCCCGCCTCAATCAAATCACAATATGTCTCGGCGGCGGCATCAAACCCGCTACTGGTTTTTTCCTTTTTCACACGCTCGACCACAACCGATCCTTCAAAACCGGCGTTTTCCACGATCTGCCGGATCGGCTCTTCAAGGGCCCGCTTCAGGATGGTCACGCCGACCTGTTGGTCCCCTTCCAGCTTCAGCTTGTCGACCGCGGGAAGGCAGCGAAGCAACGCGACGCCTCCGCCGGGAATAATGCCCTCCTCCACGGCTGCCTTTGTGGCGTGCAACGCGTCCTCCACACGGGCCTTTTTCTCCTTCATTTCCGTT
>DATJYI010000271.1:0-5587 GCA_035499635.1 Nitrospiria bacterium
GTCCCCCTCGCGTCGATCTTCCCGGGGCCGGATCGTGTCGAGCACCGGCCCGCCGTCCTGCTCGCCAGCCAGATGGCCGCGCTGCGAGCGGCGCTGAGCTGGCTGGGCAGAGGCGGTGAACGGAAAATCGCCGCCATCGGCGTGACCAACCAGCGTTCAACGTTCCTGCTCTGGGAGCGCGCGACGGGACGGCCGCTGTGTCGCGCCATCAGTTGGCAGGACCGGCGGGGCGCAGAGACCTGTGGCGAAATGGCCCGTCACCAATTGTTGATTCGCCGCATCACCGGCCTGCGACTGACGCCTCATTCGACCATCGGCAAGCTCCGCTGGCTGCTGCGCGGATCGCCCGCACTCGGACAACGCGCACGCGCGGGTGAACTCTGCTTCGGCACGGTCAACAGCTTTCTCATCTGGCATTTGACCCGCTCCTCGCACGGCGGCGCCGTGCACGCCACCGATCACACCAACGCGTCCCGCACGTTGATGATGGACCTGGCCTCGGGCCGGTGGGACAACCGCCTCCTCGACTTGTTCGGCATCCCTGCGGCAATCCTGCCGCAAATCCATCCGACGGCCGCCTTCTACGGCGAAGCCGCTGTGAACGGTCGGTCGATCCCGATTCTCTCCAGCATCGGCGACCAGCAGGCGTCGCTCGTTGGACAGGGCGGCTACCGGTCCGGTCATCTGGCGCTGACCTACGGCACCGGCGGCTTTCTCCTCTGGAATATCGGCGCGCGACCGCAGCGACGGACCGCGCTGCTGAGCACCCCGGCCTGGTCCATCGCCGATCGGATCGACTACGCGCTGGAAGGCACCGTCAACGCCGTCGGATCGGCGATTCTTTGGATGCAGCAACAACTGGGGTTGATCAAGCGTCCTGAGGAGATCGACGCCCTCTGCCGCGCCTCACGCGAGGAGCCCGTCTGCGTGCCGTCGCTCTCGGGTCTCGGCTCGCCTCATTATGCGCCGGTGGAGACGACCTTCTTCGGGTTGACCCGCAACGCCACGCGGGCCGATCTGGTGCGCGGCCTCATGGACGGCATTGCCCAGCTGATGACGGACAACTATGATCAGATGCGGCGGGAGCGGCGGACGACGCCCAGTCGTATTACGGGGGGCGGCGGGACGGCGCGGAGCCGCTGGCTCCTGCAGCATCAGGCTGACCTGTTCCGCCACGAGATCGGACTGTCGAACATTTACGAGACCACCTCCCGCGGCGCGGCCTATCTGGCTGGATTGCAGTGCGGGTTTTGGAAGAGCCTGAACGATCTTGATCGATTGAATCCTCCCGCCGCGCGCCTCGACCCCAAACTCTCAGGACGCGACGCGAGGCGACGCCGAACCCGCTGGCGGCATGCGGTGTGCCTGGCCAAAGAATGGCGCAAATAATCGGTTGCGCATGCTCCACTCTCATGGTATAGTATTGACAGTTTGACGAACCCCGAGGCGGTATCCCCCGTAAGTCCGTAAGGTTGATCCCTCCTCAGAAGTCCGGTCCTTCGGTTTCCACCGATCGATCATCACACTTCTTAACGGTTCTTCAAGACAGGCACAAGGCCTGAAGGGCTGAGCCCTGTCATTGTGACAGGGTTCACTAGCCCCTTGATGTCCTCGTGCGCACACGACGGGACGATGATCCCGCACACAACAAGGAGTCAGTACACGCATGTCATTTGACACACTGGGGCTCGCCCCGGAAATCGTTCGCGCCGTCAAGGCGAAAAATTATGAAACCCCGACGCCGATTCAGGCCAAAGCCATCCCGGCCATTCTAGCCGGACAAGATGTGATTGGCTGCGCCCAAACCGGCACCGGCAAAACCGCCGGCTTCACCCTGCCGATCCTGCACCGGCTCCGGGAAGGCAAATCGCCGTCGCTGCGCGTCCTGGTGCTGGTGCCCACGCGCGAGTTGGCGGCGCAGGTCTCCGACAGCATCAACACGTACGGCCGCTTCCTGCGGCTGCGCAGCGCGGTCGTCTATGGCGGCGTCGGTTACGCGCCGCAGATCCAAGCGTTGCGCAACGGCGTCGACATCCTGGTCGCCACGCCGGGCCGATTACTGGACCATATGCGCCAAGGCGTCGTGCGATTCAACGCGCTCGAGGTCCTGGTCATCGACGAGGCGGACCGGATGCTCGACATGGGCTTTCTGCCCGATGTCCGGACGATCCTCAAACAGCTGCCTACCAAACGCCAGACGCTCTTCTTTTCGGCGACGATGCCGCCGGAAGTGCAACGGCTCGCCAGTGAAATCCTCAAGCAGCCGGTCGTAATTGAGATCGCCCGGCAGGGGACGCCGGCCAAGAATGTCCGCCAGCTGGTCTACCCGGTCGATACCGCACAAAAGCGCGATCTCCTGGTCCATCTGATCGATAAGGAACAGATGGGACAGGTGCTCGTTTTCACCAGGACCAAACATCGCGCCGACCATCTGGCCGGCCAGTTGGAACGGACTGGCAAACGTGTTGCGGCCATCCACGGGAACAAAAGCCAGGGCGCGCGCACCAAGGCGTTGGAGGCCTTCCGGCGAGGGTCCATTCAGGTGTTGGTGGCCACCAATCTGGCGGCGCGGGGTCTCGACGTGAAGGGAATCTCTCACGTGGTCAACTACGAGCTGCCCGAGGTGCCGGAGGATTATGTCCACCGGATCGGCCGGACGGCCCGGGCTGAAGCGGCCGGCGACGCTATCTCATTGGTCGCGCCGCACGAGCGCGAACAACTGCGCGACATCGAGCGGCTGATCGGGGAGAAGATTCCTCAAACCACGGTTGAAGGGTTTGAAAGCCGCGGCCAATCATCGGCCGACGCGCCGAAACGATCATCTCAGCCCCGGCGCCAGTGGAACCCCGCTGGAAGAAACCGCGGAGCGGGCCACCATGAAGGGTCGCACAGCTCATCCCGGAGATTTTCCCCGAGGGGAGAATCGGTGCGTTCACTGCGGACACCATCCGGTCCGCACAACGAACCGGGGCCGACACGAGGCGAAGGTGCGCCCAATGGCCACAGACCGGCTGTCCGAGCCAATAGCTCGTACGGCCACGGAAGGCGCTGGTCGTCAAACTAATCGGGATTTGCCGCCAGTACGTTCATCAGGGGGCCGGACCGTCGCTCACATCGGGCGATGGCCGGCCCTTCTGATCATCCGCCGCATCATAAACATCTCCCTGCTCTGATGTGGCCGCACCATCAAACCGCCCGCCTAATGACGGGCAGACAGATCGACTCAAGATCGACAGCCGGGAGGCCCTGCACGCCTGTCGCTTCCCAGAAAACGGATAGTCGAGCCACTCCCAAGCTCGATCGGCCAGGTCAATGTCCAAGACCGGAGTTCCGACTACTGGCACGTCCGCGATCAGGCGGGCTGGGTCCTCCGGCGCTCGGCGTGTCAGCTGCGCGCCGCGACAACCGAATCCGCGAGCCGAAAGCAGTCTCAGTGGTGGGCCGGCTGGTGTCCGGCTCTGGCGACGGTCCCTTCGCAGAGGAAGTGGTAGATTTCGGCGTGGCGCTTGGTTTCCCAGACATCCGCGCCCCAGATGTAGGCGCCGTGGTCGCGGACCAGAATGGCGTAGGCTTTGGCAAAGGCGGAATCAGTGAGAGCCTTTCTCATCTGGTGGAGCAGATCCGGCTCGTAGCCCGTGTTGTCGATGATGGCGACTGCGTGCCGGTCCTGATTGGTCGCCCCCTTGATGCCCTTGAGCATCTCAAGCCGCTCGAAAATCACCCGGTCGTCCCCTTCGGCCAGGTCGCCCGCCAGGACGGCCGAGAGCGCATGGCTGTGCATCACCGAGCCGGCCCCTTTGGTCCTGACGATCTCGCAAAAAATGGGGCTGCATTCGGAGAGGCGCAGCGCCGGGTTGCGCGGCCGGCTCGCCACCTCGCCTGACTTCACATCGACGATGAACAGATCGGCCGGCTTGACCCGCTCCTTGTGCACGCCGGTCGGCGCGACCAGCAGCCTGCCCGGTTCGACGAGGCCGCAAATACCTCCCCCCGTGCCCGACACCCAGCTTTTGGCATAGAAGAGCCTCAGCAGCTCGCAGAGCAGGCTACGCGCGGCCGCGCCACCGGTGTGCGCTGAACGTGCGCCGCGCTTTTTTCTCTGAACCAAACGTGGCATAATTACATGATCGACGATCGACGCGCATCGTAACACCCTCCTCCATGGCTGTCAACCAAACGGGCGCAACGCCGTCGCTTATGATTTATACCGTCGGCCATTCGACCAGGCCGATCGAGAATTTTCTCGCGATTCTGAACGTGCACGACATTGCACGTCTCGTCGATGTGCGGACCATCCCGAAATCCCGTCACAATCCCCAGTTCAACAGCACCCTTCTGGCAGCATCCTTGAAAGAGGTCGGCATCCGGTATCAGCACTGTCCCGGTCTCGGCGGGTTACGCAAACCAAGCAAAGACTCCCGTAACATGGGCTGGAAACACCCCGGCTTCCGAGGCTTTGCCGATTATATGGAAACCGCGGAATTTGAAGCTGCGTTACAGGACTTAATCCAATCGGCCGTGAAGCAGCACAACGCCATCATGTGCGCCGAAGCCCTCTGGTGGCGCTGCCACCGGTCTCTGATTGCGGATGCGCTGCTGGTCCGGGGGATTGGTGTGGTGCACCTGATGGGTCCACGCAAGATCGAACCGCACCGGTTGACCCCGTTTGCCGCGATGCACAACGGCCGACTCAGCTATCCGGCCGGACAGCCGTCACTGTATGACAGCCCCTGACTTCTGTCAGAGACGCTCACGGGAACAAATTCTAAACCATGCATGAGTAGAGTCGATCTGAGATGTAACAACGAACAGCGGGGATAAGGTAGAACCCCCAGAAGGAATACCTCAATCACAGACACCGCCCCGTCACAAAATGCACCGCCTTTTCCTCACATCGCATATTCATTTCAGATATGTCTCATGTAATTTATCCGACTAAAAATCTGGATGTGCAACATAACCAACTGAAAATTCAAGGCAATAAATAAATAGTTACCGCCTTGACGAAGTGTGAGTTAGTGCTACTATATCGTGAAAATACCCCCTATTATATGGGGAATAATTTGATGAGGACTCAAGCCACAGTCTGAGGTAGAGATGAATAAGCAGCGCGAGGAAACTTTTCCCCCTTCACACTTCTCCCTGTCTGCAGGAGGGTAATCATGAAGATTCTTCGGCCCTGTCAGGTCGGTATCGTGTTGGGCGTTTTGATGCTCTTTCCTCTTCTCTCAGACGCATGGGCAGCGACGCTGACTGGCCTCACAGTGGCGCCGGCCAACCCCATCCTCGACGTCGGGCAGACCCAGCATTTCACAGTCACCGGGAGCTATAGTGATGGATCCACGCGGGTGCTCAATCCTGCGGGCGCATTTGCCGCGGGATATGGTCACACCTGTGCGGTGCTGGCCAATGGCACGGTGGCCTGCTGGGGGTATAACCAATTCGGCCAACTCGGCAATGGGACGACCACGGATGCTTCCACCCCCGTTTCGGTTAGCGGAATCACCTCAGCGACCGCGATTGCCGCGGGTGCCTATCACACCTGTGCGCTGCTGGCCGATGGCACGGTGGCCTGCTGGGGGTTGAA
>DATJYI010000272.1:0-3658 GCA_035499635.1 Nitrospiria bacterium
GCCTGCCGCTGGATGCTGCGCCGCGAGGGCTACCGGACGCTGGAGGCGCCGGACGTCGCCACGGCGCTGCAAGTGGTCCGGATGCACGCGGTCGATCTCTGCCTGATCGACCTGACCCTGCCTGACGGCCACGGCTTCGACCTGCTGGAGCGGCTGCGCGAAATGCAGCCGCAGGCCATGGCCATCGTGATGACGGGCGACGCGGGGCGCGCCCCGTTGCTGCGCGCCCTGCAACTGGGGGTGAAGAATTATCTGCAGAAACCCTTCGACGCCTTGCAGGTCGTCCACCTGGTCGATCAGACGCTGGAGGAGGAGCGGCAGGCCCGCAACCGCATCCGCGCCCATGTGGTGGGCCCGCTCTTCGAGCTGAGCGAGCGGTTCGTGGCCGACGGCGATTTGACGGCGACGTTCCGGCACGTGGTCGAGACGGCCGCGCGGCAGACGGAGGCCGACGTGGTGTCGTTGATGGTGCTCGACGAGGCGTCGCACACGCTGTCGATCGAGGCGGCCGTCGGCCTGCCCCCCGAGTTCGTCCACGGCGCGCGGATCCCGCTCGGCCGGGGCATCGCGGGACGGGTCGCCGCGTTGAAGGAGCCGCTGATCCTGATCCCCGGCGTCTCGGACCACGAGGCGGTGCGCGCGCTGCTCTTCCGCCGCGAGCTGACGGCGGCGCTCTGCGTGCCGCTGCTGCGCAAGGAGCGGGTCGTCGGCGTGCTGAACGTCGGCAAATGCCGGCCCAACGCCTCGTTCACGCAGGGGGACATCGAGATGGTCCTGGTGCTCTGCCGGCAGGCGGCGGTGCTGATCGACAACGTGCGATTGTTCGACGAGGTGTCGTCGAAAATCACCGAGCTGGAGACCGCCCACTTCGATACGATCAAGGCGCTCGCGGGCGCGCTGGAGAGCAAGGACTTTTACACGCGCCACCATAGCGACCGGACGGTGCGCCACGCCGAGCTGACCGGCCGGCGGCTGGGGCTCTCGCGCCAGGAACGGATGCACGTCCGGTACGCCGCGCTCCTGCACGACATCGGCAAGATCGGCATCCCGGAGGAGATTCTCAACAAACCGGCGCGGCTGACGGAAGATGAATACGAGCTGATGAAACGCCACCCGATCATCGGCGCGGCGATCGTCGAGCAGGTCTCCTTTCTCCGCCCCGTCATCCCGCTGATCCGGCACGATCACGAGCGGTGGGACGGCCTCGGCTATCCCGACGGCCTCAAGGGGGAAACGATCCCGTTGGGGGCGCGGATCATCGCCGTGGTGGACGCCTATGACGCGATGGCGGTCGACCGGGTCTACCGCAAGGCGCCGGGCCACGACTTTGCGCTGGTCGAGCTGCGCCGCTGCGCGGGGACGCAGTTCGATCCGGCGATAGTGGAGGCGTTCATTTCGATCGTCTTACCGCCCGAGGAATTGACCGATCCCCCGTCGTTGCGCAGCATTGTCGAGCGGAATGAACTGAGCGGGGACGATATCACGTATAGTAATTAACGTATTGTTCTTCCGTATCTCCCTCGCCCAATATTCAATGGGGGGTCTAGGGGGGAGATTCAGTCTCCCTTGGTGTTCCGCTTCGCGGCTGAGGCCGCTCGCTCAGATGGGGGGAGAGGCCGCTTTCTCCCCCCATATCCCCCCATCGGATGTACACGTTCCCGCCAATACGCGTATCGCTCTTCCGTACCTCCAGCGTCACTCAACCTGCAACAACGCGCACTTTAAATACTCCGTCTCCTCCACCGCCAGCAATGACGGGTGGTCGAACGCCTGGCCCCGCCAGGCCAGCAGCCGGGCCGCCCGTCCGACGTCGGCCGCCGCCTCCTGCAGCAAGCCGCGAAAGAGCTCCGGCCGAAGATGATACGAGCAGGAACAGGTTAAGAGAAATCCGCCAGGCCGGAGGAGCTTCATCGCCCGCAGGTTGATCTCCTTGTAGCCGCGCAGCGCGTCGGCGATCCGCGCGCGGCTTCTCACGAACGACGGGGGATCGAGGATGATCACATCGAACCGCTCGGAAGCGTCGGCGCGCCGCTTCAATTCGTCAAAGAGATTGGCCGAGATGAACCGGCAGCGGTCGGCCAGGCCGTTGGCGGCGGCATGGGCCCGCGCGGCGGCCGCCGCCTCTTCGGACAGATCGATGCCGGTCACCTCCGACGCGCCCGCGCGCGCGGCGTGCAGGCTCCAGAGGCCGGTATAGCAGGCGCCGTCGAGCACGCGCCCCCCGCCCGCCACCAGCCGGTCGACGAGCGGGTAGTTGTCCGCCTGATCGAGATAGAGCCCCGTCTTCTGGCCGTTGAGGCAATCGACCGTCAGGTCGAAGCCCAGCCATCTGATCGAGACGGCGCCGTCGTGTGAGCCGGCGAGCCAGCGCTTCTCCTGTCCCAGCCCTTCCAGTTTTCTCGCGGCGACGTCGTGGCGGGCGAGAATCGCCGCGGGGCGGCAGAGCGTCTGAAGAATCGGCACGATCACCGGCAACAGCCGGTCGAACCCGGCGGTCAGCGCCTGGACGACGAGCAGCCCGCCGTCCCGGTCTCCATATCGATCCCCATATTGATCAATGATCAGCCCCGGCAGGCCGTCCCCTTCGCTGAAGACGAGCCGGCAGGCCGTCGTGTCCGGCCTGATCCGCCCGCGCAGCTCGATCGCCCGGCCGATCCGGTCGGCCAGCCAGCGCTCATCGATCGGCTCGTCCCGCCGGGTGAGCAGGCGCGCCAGGATCACCGAGGCGGGATTGGCGTAGCCGCGGCCGACGAATCGGCCGCGATGATCGACGACGTCGACCAGCGCGCCGGGCTCCAGCCCCTCCGGCAGGGCGGCCACTTCGTTGCGATAGATCCACGGATGGCCCGCGAGCGGCCGGGCCGCCTCTCCGGGCTTGAGCCGGAGGATTGCGAGATGCGATGTGCGGCTCATCCCGCCACCGTGAGCGCGACGCCGAGGAGCATGACCAGCGTGCCGAGCAGCCGCTCGGCCATCTCGCGCTCGCCGAACCAGTAGGCGCCGTAGGCGAGGCCGAAGAGCTGGTTCGTGCGTTTGACCGCGATCATATAGGAGACATTCGTTCCGACGATCGCGAGGACGTGGGTCACCATCATCACCGCTTCCCACAACCCGATGGCGGCGAAATCCGTCCGCCGGATGGCGGCCACGCCCCGCCAGCCTGCGGTGTAGACCACCACGGGCAGAAACGCGACCGAGAGCACGGCCAGATAGGCGACGCCGAAGAGGAGCGGGCTGGAATGGAGGATCGCCCGTTTGCCCAGGTCTGAGGTGACGCCGTAGATGAGCGCGGCGACGATCATGTACCTCGAGCCGGGCTCGCGCCAGATCAGCCGGAGCGGCTGGAAGACCCCCGCGCGCCACGCCCGCAGGTGCAGCAGAAAGGCGCCGAGGACGACGCAGACGATCCCCGCGGCGCCGGCCGGCGTTGGCGTTTCGCCCAGAACGACGACCGAGGTTCCGAGCAGAAAGACCGGCGTGAGCGACAGGAAGGGCAGCGTCAGGGACAGCGGCGAAAGCTGAAGCGCCCTGACGTAGAGGACCAGCGCCAGCAGCTCGAGCGGCACCATGGCGGCGATGGTCCACCAGAAGTCGGCGTCGAGCGGCGGCCGGGGCGACAGCCAGAGGAGCGGCAGCACGAACGGCATCGCCCACACCA
>DATJYI010000273.1:0-14542 GCA_035499635.1 Nitrospiria bacterium
GGTCACGGGGGAGGATGTAACGCTCAAGAACGATTGGCAGGTGGACGTGCTGGTCAACCGTTCCGTGCCCGAGAACGCCTACCGGCCCGACTACCGGGATGCGGCCCTCTACTTCCAGGAGGAGGACAACATCCTGGGCACGTCGTTCATGCCCTATCTGCAGCAGGCGGCGGGCTTGACGGGGGTCAACTACCGAAGCGAGCCGTGGGCCTATCGTGAGGATCACGGCTGCGAGGCGGGGACGATGTTCACCGCCTGCGTGACCGCGGAGAAGGACGGCACGCCGGTGACGCCGACCATTCTGGCTCACGCCGGTGATCAGGTGAGGATCCGCGTCTTCGGCGCGTTCAACGAACAGAACCAGATCTTCAGCCTCGAAGGGCACGAATGGCCCCTCAAGCCGAACATGGTCGGGGCGGATATGTTGAGCAGCCTCCAGTTCGGCAGCTCGGAGTTCTTGGACGTCTATCTCAAGGAGGGCGCGGGAGGGCCGTTCCATCTGCCCGGTGATTACATCTGGCAGAATGCGCGGATGCCCTATGCCGCTGCTGGCGAGTGGGGCTATTTCCGCGTGCTGCCGGTGGGCGACCACCGAATCCAGCCGCTGAACCGGGAAGGCGGTCCGGGCATGGAGACGGCCGGCGCGCCCGATCAGGGCGGGGCGCCGAAGGCTGAAGCATCCGGATCGGCACCCGTGCCGGTGTCGATGCTCCAGAAATAGCGCGCGTCTGAGAGGCAACGTGATTCGGGGCAGGGGGTTTCTTGCACCTCCTGTCCCGATGTTGTTACAATAGCGTGGTTTGGGAGATGCCCCGTGAATACCAGCTTTCGCAGTAATCTCGTCTCGCATCCGCTGGTGTGGATCCTGCCGTTGCTGATGCTCGGCTGGCTGAGCGGCCCCGTCTATGGATATGAAGAGAAACCGGTCCACGACGGTGGCACGCTGATCGGCCGCGTGATCATGAACGGGCCGGTGCCGGAGCCGAGAGTCTTCCCCCTGGTCCTCTATCCGTTCGGAACGTTTTGCAAGCGCATCTCAGACGGCAAAGGCGACGTGCTGTTGCACGAGTTCACCGTCGGTCCCGATCACGGCCTGCAGGATGCCGTTGTGGCCGTGGAAGAGGTGAAGGAAGGCAAGCCCTTTCCGCCGATCAAAAACAACTATATCGCGGTGAACTGCATGTTCCATCCCGCCGACGTGCCCGAGAGCGAGCAGTTCATGGTCACGGAGAAGGGAATGCTGGTCCACGCCCATCCGACGGTCGCCGTGCTGCAAAACCATCAGCCGATCACGGTCGTCAACAAGGACCCCATCATTCATAACGGACAAGTGTTCCAAAGCGAGCGGGGCAATATCGTCCTGAATTTTCCCCTGCCCCCGTCGCCGCAGCCTCGGGGCGGCATTCTGAATTTCGAACGCGGCAAGCGAATCGCCCAGATGATCTGCGGCATGCATGAGTTTATGCAAAGCTGGGGCTTCATGGTGGACAATCCCTATTACGCCAGGACCAAGCGGGACGGGCTGTTCAGCATCGATCAGTTGCCGCCGGGCACCTATAAGGTGGTGGCGTGGCATCCCCATTTCAAGCCGATCGAGAAAATCATCACCATCAAACCGGGCGAGACCACCACGCTGGATTTCGCGTTTGACTCCAAAACGGTCGTCAGGCCGAGTTATGAAAGCCAAGAAAAATTCCGGATTGGTCCCGAGGCGATGCCGCACGAGCACCTGATGGGAGGGTGCAAACCTCCGTATTGCACGCCGGAGGAGTGAGATGTTCTGTGTATCGCTGTGGTTTCGTCGGCGTCTCTGTCTCCTGATCGGCTCGGTGGCCGGCGCGTTGCTGGTCCTACTGTGCCGGTCGGCGACGGGACTGGCCTATGAGGAGATCACTGTCACCGGCGGCGGCGCCGTCACGGGCCGGGTGGTGCTGAACGGCCCCCCTCCTCCCAGCCGGATCTTTCATCTGGTCTTTTCTCCCGACATTGATTTTTGCAGCCGGATCTCCGACGGCAAGGGCAACCGCCTGTTGAAGGATGTTCAGGTGTCCGACACCGGCGGCCTGCGAGATGTGGTCATCGCCGTGGTGGGCGTCGAGAAGGGCAAGCCGTTTGATTACACGCCGAGGCTGGAAATCGACAACTGCCGGATCAGCCCCTTTGTTATGCCCGTACGCAACGGCCATCCGATGACGATCGTCAATCAGGACCCCGTCTCACACGATATCCAGGCGTACACCCTAAAAGATCAGTACACCTTTGCCATGTTCAACAAGCCGATGGTGCCGGAAAGCACCGCGGTCAAGGAGGTCCTGTTGCGCAAGGGGCATTACATTTTCCGGACCCAGTGCGGGGTCCATGACTTCATGCAGTCATGGGGCATTGCGGTCGGCAACCCCTACTTTGCCGTCACCGACGCCGACGGCCGCTACACGATCTCCGACCTCCCCCCAGGCGAGTATGACATCATTGCCTGGCATCACCTGATGAAGGTCCGGGCCGGCCACATCATCGTGACGGCGGGTGGCGCGGCCACGCAGAACTTTCAATTCGACGCCGCCGAGGTGGAAATTCCCCTCCACGACCTCGAGCCCCATTACCGGCTCCAACCCGCGTTATCGTCCAAGCATCTTGTCACGCAGCCGGTTGAGCTGCAGCGTCCCTAGCGGCCGGTGAAAACGTCCATCTGCGGCGTTTACCTCGAATCGAAGATGAGAGGAATGCCCGATTCTCGGTACAAGCCCGGCTCCTCCTGAATCCTCGCGTACCACCGCCGTATGCTCCGGTTCCTCCGGCGCCTGCGGCCTTGCAGTTGGAGCGTTTTGACCGCCGGGATGTCGCGAGCGTGCTCGGCGACGCTAGCGTGTTCCGGGTTTGTCCAGATAGGTGGGGAACTGGACATCCTCCCCGGTCAAATGCCGGTAGAGCGCGTGAAACTGTTCCGTCGTCAGGGCGGGGTCGGCCAGCCGCTTGACGTTCTCGGGCGTAATGGGGATCTGCGAGGCCTCGTCGAAGGCCGAAGTGCCGATCGCAATCTGGTTGGGAAAGAAACGGTATTGCGCCAGGATGAATTTCACGCCGTCATTGTAAGTGTCGGCCACATGAAGCGCCAGCCTGGCGATCTCGGCCGGTGTGTTCGGACCGACGGCGAAGTTTTCCGGGGGGTGGCCGAGTCTGAAAAATTGCACCTTCACACGGGTGACCGAGTGGGCCGCAAATTCCTGCTTGAGCGCGTCCAGGCGGGGTTGTTGTGACTTGGCCAGGAAGATTTCCACGAGAATATCGCTCGGTCGCCCTGTCGTGCCCCCCTCTGGGCTTGCGGCCCAGGACGGCCGAGGCGTCACGGGGACTGCGAGAATAAGCAGCACGATGAGCAGCCGGATTGTGCCGGGGCTCAGCGTTCGAATCGACATGACAATGCATTGTAACAAACTGGAGGGAAGATGGGCAGGGGTGTTTCAATCGGCATCGCGTTGATGGCACCAACCGTGCTGCTGGCTTGGCTTGGGGGCCAGCCGGTCCTTGAGGCCAGGGAGGCGCAGCCGCTTCACGTCTCAATCGGTGATCTCTCAAAAGAGCCGGAGCGGTACGACAAGCAGATGGTGCTGGTGTCCGGAATGGTGCGGTCGATCGAGTTCCAGCGGGGCCGGCGGGGGAGCGAATATCTGTTGCTGACCCTGGAGGAAATCCACGGCGTGTTGCCGGGGCCCCGCCAGTCGGTCAATGTCGTGACCCAGTCCGTGCTGCGGGTGAAGATCGGGGAACAACTGCAGGTCAGAGGCGTCTATTATCTCGAGGGGAACGAGGCGGGCCGCGCCTACGAACGGTTTATTGACGCCGAGGAAATCAAACAAGAGAATGCGGCGTGAACGCGGCGCCAGCGTAAAGTCAGTGCACGCACAAAGGGGGCCGGTTGAAGGCCCCCTTCGTGTGAACACCGAACCCGATGAATGGTGTTATTTGATCTTCATCGGATTCTGATAGATCATCAGGTGGGCAAACGGCGTGCCGTCGAACATGACATAGGCGCCGAATGGCGTCGGCATCGACGGCAATCCGCTGGACTTCGAATCGACGGGCCAGAAGATCATCCAATGGGGCGGTTCCTTCACCGCCTTGGCGCCCTCTTCGTTTTTGAGCAGAATTTTCCCGTCTTTCTCGAAGTGCCAGCCGCCCTTGGCCATGTAGGCGACGCCGGGAGCGGTATTCGTCGGCTTCGGCGCGCCGCTCATGAAGTCGTTGGCCCATTGCATCGACGCGGCATCACCGCAGAAGGGATCGGGGGTGGGCATGCCGTCGATGTCAGGGACGCAGGTGAAGCCGTTCGTGCCCTTTTTCACCTCGGTCAACTTGCCGTCGGCGCCTGGGATCATCACCGCGGCGTCCTTGGCGATCGCCCAGGGGGCGCCGCCCAGCGCCGTCTTGATCAATTGGTCCTGGTTCATGCCCTTGATACCGTGCTGGCTCTGTTTGGCGTGATGTTTTTCGGCGGCGGATGAGGAACCGGACAGCCCGAATCCCAACAGCAGTACGGCGAGTACGAAGAGCGTCGCTTTCATACAATCCTCCAGTGTGTGAACATGCCGTCCTCTGCCCAGTCTGGGCAAGCGGCATTCATTCTACTCAACCGCCATGAACCTGTAAAGACGGGAATGGTACCCGTGCGCCTTGCCTCCGCGCTCTATCCACCGATGAACGGAAGCGCGATAAGCAGCGTATAGCCGTCCAGGGTCAGAAACGCGCCGGTCAGCGCCATGACCAGACTGACGATGAAGACGGGAAACGAATCGGCGACGATCGAAATGGAGGCCATGACGATGGCGATTTGCAGCAGCGCTTCGGCGTATTCAAAGTAGGGATCCTTGGCGCGAAACCGGTCCCGCTCCTGTTCCAGCGCCTTCGCCTCCCGTTCGATCTCTATTTTCTGCTCATGGTAGCGTTGCGCGTCACCGGCGAGCGCGCTCGCCGTCGCTTCCATCTTCCGGCGCGCCTCGTGAGTCAGGCTCGCGCCGCGTGTCGACAGCTCCAGTTCGAGCAGTTGCTGGTGCACGAGCGAATCATGCTCCCGGATCGACTTGGCCTGATAGAAGGCCCATTGATCGGAGGCCCGTTGCTGGGCCAGCAGCATCTCCTTGGTGGCATGATTGCCGCCCATCGCCGCCAGCGCCAGCGCCGCGGCGAAGGCGGCCGTGACGAGGGCGATGTGCTTGCCGAAGGCTTCGGCCCTCAACGCTTTCAGCTCTTCCGGATTGGGCAGCTCGACTTCGGACATGAATATCTCCCCCCGTGTAACGGTCGGTTCAATTTCAATCAGGGATGGGTCGTGACGTCGGAGGTGAGGGCCGCGGCGGTGGAGTTGAAGGCTGCGGCGGCGGTCAGCAACACGATCCGCCTGGATCGCAGGAGACGGCGCGCCCTTCAACCGGGCCCGCCGACCGGTTGATCACGGCAAAATGGCCGCGGTACGGGCTCGACTCTAGAACGGCGAAGGTTTTTGAACAGATTTCCATCGGCACGCCGCGCCGATACCGATGCTGATCGTCATCCCCGGCCTCGGCAAAGGGCGCCGTCAGCATCGCGTAGTGTCCCTTCCAGACGCAGGCGGCGTCGGCGGGAAGAACGGCCACAAGACGGGGATCGTCGGCCTGAAGAGAGACGGGCCGCTCCGAAATCGCCATCAGGCGTTCAAATGGCGGCAACGCCAGCATGGCGGCGGTTCTGGCTGAGATCGCTTCCGGAACGCCCCGCCGGTAATGAAGGCCCTGTTCATCCGTCACCCGGCTGAAGGGACCGAGCAGCGTGGCGAACCCGTCGCCGCCGGTCCCGGCCGTGTCCGGCAATTTGTAGCCGGTCAGCGTCAGCGAGAAGAAATGAATGCCGTCGATGCTCTGCCAGGGTGCGAAGGCGACCTGATGCACGCCCAGAAAGCCCGCCTCCGTCAATCCGCCAAGATAGTCCCACGCCGGCAGCGCGCCGCTCAGACAGTCGCCCCATTTATCTGAGTCGTGGAGCAGATAATTCGGAATCGGCTGGTCCGCCACGATGTCCGAGATTGTGAATCGGCCGCCGGGCCGGATCACCCGGAACATTTCCCGGAACACCTTCCGCTTGTCCGGGGCGAGATTGATCACGCAGTTCGAGATCACGAGATCGACGGACTCGTCCTCGACCGGCATCGAGTCGGCCCGTCCCTTCCTGAAGTCGACGGTTGAAGCGGGATGGCCGAGGCGCTGCGCCACGATCGGCGCGTTGCGCCGGGCGAGCGCCAGCATGTCGTCGGTCATGTCGATTCCGATCACCCGGCCGGTGGGGCCCAGACGCCGCGCGGCGTCAAAACAGTCGATGCCGCCGCCTGAGCCGATGTCCAGCACCGTTTCGCCCGGACGGACCGACGCCAGTCCCGCCGGAGTGCCGCAGCCGTAGGAAGCGCCGAGCACTTCCTCGGGGATGAAGCGTTTCAGTTCATCGATGTTATAGCCCGTCGGGCAGCAGATTCGCTCGCCGGCGGTCACCGCCCGGGCATACCGTTCGCTGACCTGCCTGGTGATCGCATTTTCAGACATGGGAGACATGGGAGGTTATTGTAATCGTAAGCGATGCGCGTGGGCAAGGGGGATCAGACCGGGCCGGTTGACGCGCGATTCAACCCCGACCCGAGAGGGTCATGGCCGAACGCAACAACAACACGCGCGATGGCATCAGTGCGCCCAGATGTTCTCGCGGGTGGTCTCGAAGGGATGGATGTGCACCATCCAGCCGAACAATTGCGGATAAAACATTCCGCCTGCCGCGTCGCACGCCGTCCTCGTTGCGATCGATCCCTTTGGGCCGAAGAGGGTCCAGTCGGCGGTCGCCCGTCTGGCTTTCGGCGGGAGGCAGATGTTGACGTGCGCGTGCCAGGTCGCCACGCTGAGCGGCACGCGCCGGTCGAGCTCCTCCTCGGTCGCCCGCCTGGAGGCCGTGTACATCGCGCCGATCAGCTCGAAGCCGTCCGGGGTTTTTCTGTACAACAGCGACGTCGGTTTGACCGGATCGAACGAGAACTGTTCGAGAAACCCTTCGCGGTAATTTGTGAAGTGGTAGACCGGCAGCTTCGCATTCGGCAGGAATTGCCGGTAACCATCCTGCAGCGCCACGTGATAGTCACGATACTTTTCGAGGGCGGGGCGCAGCTCGTCGATCAATGTGTCGGCGCGCGCGAGGTCGTCAGGCGTCGGCGTCCGGTGCGGCGTGAACCGCATGTGAGGGTTGCCGGCCATCGACGCGCTGTCCATCATGGCTTCCACCGCACCGGCCTGCGCGTGGGGATCGGTGTCCATGTTCTCCGGGCCGGCGGCGACTGCGCGTTGATGAATAGCAAGCCCCATGACAAGAACCAGCGCCGCGACAAGGCCGGCCGTCGCCATTCGAAAACCGGAGCCTTGCGTGCGGGCATGCGACCAAAGCGCCATACGTTGTCACTCTATCATTAAATCGATCATCCGTCTTATGAGAGGTGGGGAGAGTGATAGGGCAAAATGTGCCCAGGGTGACTTGACCTCGCATAGCATGCTGAGAGGCGGAGAAATTTGCCCTCGGGGTGACTTGAACACCCGGCCAACGGTTTAGGAAACCGCTGCTCTATCCCCTGAGCTACGGGGGCAGGGGTGACAGGAAGATCAGCGGGATTATAACCGAGTGTTTGGGGGATATTGCTAGCCGGGGTGACTTGACCCCGTTAGCACGCCGGATGGCGTGCGAATATTACAGGTCTTTCACCTCTCGGGGCATGAACCCTTGCAGGGTTCATGAACACCCGACCAACGGTTTAGTAAACCGCTGCTCTTTCCCCTGAGCTACGGGGGCAGAGGCCCCATGAATGTAACGGGATTATATACGAGGTTTTGGGGGAGATTACTAGTCGGGGGGGTATTCCGACTTCCGGGGACACCATACTGAATTTTTGATTCCCTGTCGCTAATGCGTTAAGTTGCTTCCCATGGCCCCCGCATCCATCAGGGAATTCAGTATGGTGTCCCCTGAATCAAAGGGCGGTCGCGAATGAGCTTAAAGGATAAGCTCCAAGCTCGAAGGGCAAAAGAACACAAACTGAGAAAACATAGAGACTTGCTGCTTCAAAGTATTCGGACCCACTTACTGCCTGCATTTATTCAACAAGGATTTTCTGTTACACCGCAGGTACACAGTGGTCCGGTCGACCGTAAGACTGTAGATATTTTCCCGTTTGGGTTGCTACGGCGTACCAGACCAGATGGAGGGGTCGATCTGGTGGAAATACAATTCATGACTTATCAACGCGCTGCTTTTCGAATAAATGCCTGTGTCGTGCCGAAGGAAGGAATGATGACTCTCGGTGGACAACGGACTGCCGACCAACTTCAAGCGGGCGGGCTTCACGATCATTTTGTGATGTACGCTTACCCAAAGTCGCAGACGTGGTTTTCGCTGTGGTTTTGGCGGTTCCGAACGCCCGTACAGTCCGACTACGACAAGCTCGTCTTACGGGTGACCGGCTTCTTGCCAGAAGTCGATTTGGCATTGCGCGAAGGCAAGTTGGGGCCGCATATGCGGCATGTCGTGATTCCAATACACAACGAAGAGCAAATTCCGGCGACCCCATACTGAATTCTTGATTCCCTGTCGGTGATGCGCTAAGTTGCTCCATGGCCCGTATCCATCAGGGAATCAGTATGTGTTTTAAATTTGCGGGTCTATAAGTGAAAATGACATCTTTTACCTGTTCAGCTTGTGGTGTTGGATTCTCCAACCATGAAGGTGGGAAGTGCAGCTCCTGCCAGCAGATATTTTGTATTAATGTTTTGTACGAAATTGTGGAGATCAAGGAAACCATTTATCTTTGTGCGCCTCGCAAAGGCAACAGGAAGGGAAAACGAGGTAATAATCCGGCGGTGGCTGTGAGGAGATTATCACGAGATGGAAGATCTGAAGGGTTATGACGAAATCCAGTCATACAAATATGTGAAAACACTCTTTGGGATCAGTCAGTCGAGACAACGCATCACTCTGACAATCCCACACCAAATCCGCCGCCGCAGCGTCGACCTGCTCATGGCGCGACGTCCACTGCGGGGGTTCTCTCAGCCGACTTCGCGCGCTCCTGCCGAGGCGAGCTCCGATGCCGGGGCGTACAGCTTGGGCGCCGGTGTGACTTTCCCTGTTGCCAGTGAGCGGGCGGTTTCACTCCAGATTCGCCAGACCTCTTCATAGATTGCTTGTCGACGCTCAAGCGTCAGATTATCGCCCGTCTGCTGACGGTGTAAGCACGCGGTATAAAAGGCCTGCACCAGCACGGCGGCCGCGAGCTGGACGCTGGGATTAGAGGTGTCGGGCGTGCCCTGCGATGGGATAGTCATCGATGCTCCTCCTCAGAGTTACCCCATTCACTGTACCATATATTAAAAAAGCCGCAAATGGTGGCGAGCGGCTGAGCAAGGCGATGAATCACGGCCCGTGTGCTCCGTGAGAAAGGCGGGCGCTGCGTGGCTTGCCTTCCCGTGCGCCGATCTGATAGGGGAGGAAGGGATGATATCCGCATGGCGCGTGATCCAATAACCATCGACCCGGAGAGCTCGGCGCTGATTCTGGTCGATCTGCAGCCCGATTTTCTTCCGGGCGGCGCGCTGCCGGTGTCCGGCGGCGACCGGATTCTTGAGCCTGTCCGGCGCCTCATGGCCTCGGGCCGGTTCGGGCTGATCGTGGCGACCCAGGATTGGCATCCGCCGGGCCATGCCTCCTTCGCGAGCAGCCATCCGGGCCGGAAACCTTTCGAGACGATCAGGCTGCACGGCCATGCGCAGACGCTCTGGCCGGACCATTGCGTGCAGGGCACGTCCGGCGCGCAACTGCATCCGTCGCTGCCCTGGATGGCGGCGGCGGCCGTCATCCGCAAGGGTATGGAGCCGTCCTGCGATTCCTACAGCGGGTTTCGCAATAATTGGAATGAGAAGGGGGAGCGCCCGCCGACCGGACTGGCCGGCTATCTGCGTGAACGCGGCGTCACGTCGCTTACGGTCTGCGGTCTGGCCCGTGATTTTTGCGTGAAATGGACCGCCGAAGACGGCGCCGGCGCCGGCTTCGACGTCCAGGTGATTTGGGAGCTGACCCGGCCGGTCGATCCGTCATCGGATCAGCGCGTCCGCGAAGAGCTGGCCGCGCACGGCGTGCGGCTGGCCCAGGACGGGTTCACGAACGGATGAGGGGGAAGGAGAACAGAAGATGAAAAAGCGGCCATTGGGAGGGAGCGGACTGACGGTCTCGGCCATCGGCCTGGGCTGCATGGGCATGTCGGAATTTTACGGCGCCAGGGATGACGGCGAATCGATCGCCACGATTCACCGCGCGCTGGAGCTGGGCGTTGATTTCCTCGACACGGCCGATATGTACGGCATCGGCCGGAACGAAGAACTGATCGGCCGGGCGATTCGAGGCCGCCGCGACCGGGTGATCCTGGCGACCAAGTTCGGCAACGTGCGCGGCGCGGACGGCAGTTTTCTGGGCGTCAACGGACGGCCCGACTATGTCCGCGCCTGCTGCGAGGCGAGCCTGCGCCGGCTCGGCGTCGACGTGATCGATCTCTATTATCAGCACCGGGTCGATCCCGGCACGCCCATCGAGGAGACCGTCGGCGCGATGGCCGGGTTGGTCCGGGAGGGAAAGGTGCGCTATCTCGGCTTGTCCGAAGCGGCGCCGGCGACGGTCCGGCGGGCCCACGCCGTCCATCCCATCGCGGCGCTGCAGACCGAATATTCGCTCTGGAGCCGTGAGCCGGAAGACGACCTGCTGCCGCTCTGCCGGGAGCTCGGCATCGGCTTCGTCGCCTACAGCCCGATCGGTCGGGGCTTTCTCAGCGGAACGATCCGCAGCATCAACGATCTTGAACCGGACGACCGGCGGCGTTTCTTTCCCCGTTTTCAAGGCGAAAATTTTCAGCGCAACCTCGATCTGGTGGACCGATTCGAGCGGATCGCCGCACAGAAACATGTTCGGCCGTCACAGCTGGCACTGGCGTGGCTGTGGACGCGCGGGGATGACATCGTGCCCATTCCCGGGACGCGTCGCCGGATGCATCTGGAGGAGAACGTCGCCGCGCTGGAGATTGCGCTGACGGCGGCGGAGCTGTCCGCCATCGACGCGGCATCTCCAATCGGGGCGGCATCCGGCGCACGCTATCCGGAGCCGGCCATGCGGGCGGTCCACCTCTAGGGAGCGGCTGTCTCGGTTACTGCGATGTGCCGGAGTCCGGCGCGGCGAGCAACTCCGCCAGTTCGGCGACGACCAGCGCATAATTGGCGGCGTGGTTGTAGCTGAGAATCGCGCGAAAATTCGGAAAGACCACCGCCGTCTGATCACCCGCGTCCGTCGGATAAACCAGCAGCGAGACATCAGGATTGCCGTCGATCGGCTCCGCCGTCCCGGCCCAGGCCACGCCGCTGCCCAGGACGTGCTCAAGGGGCGCGGTGGTGCTGATCCCCTGCGCGAGGAGCTGTTTGACTTCAGGCTTCTGTCCGTCGGCGGTCACCGGCAGCCGGATGGGCGCGCCCTTCTGCCAGCCGTGGAGGCTGAGGTAGTTGGCCACGCTGCCCAGAATATCGGCTTCCGACTGCCACAGATCGCGTTTGCCGTCGTGGTCAAAGTCGACCGCATAGGCCCGGTAACTTGACGCGATGAATTGCGGCGCCCCCATCGCGCCGGCATAGGAACCTTTGACGGCCAGCGGATCGAACTTCTCCTCCCGGCAGAGGAGCAGAAACTCGATCAGCTCCTTGCGCGCGAAGGCTTCGCGGGACGGCACGCCGGTAAATGTGCTGTTGAGCGCGTCGAAAACGAGTAAGCCGCCATCCGACCGCTTGCCGAATTTTGTTTCCACGCTCAGGATCGCGGCAATGACCGTCGCATCCACGCCGTATTGCTGCTCCACCGCTTGCAGCAGCGCCTTGTTGCGCGCCAGGAAGTCCCGGGCGTTGGCGATGTTCTCCGGCGTGATGAAGATCTGCCGGTACTGGTTGTAGGGCATCAGCTCCGCCGGCTTGGCGAATTTCTCGGGCACGTCCGGTAAAAATTTAGCCTGGGAGAAAAGCCGCTTTAGCTCCGACTTTGAAAATCCGTATTTGGCGTGCAGCTCACCGAGCAGGGAGACGTACCGGGGCTCCGACAGGCGGAGGGCGGGGGATGGCTCCCCGGTCTGCGCCTGGGCCGTCACGGCCTTGCCGGGGAAGATCGGTGCGCACGCCACAAGCATCAGGAACAGGTGGCCGAGCAATGGCCGCAGGAGTCGCTTGAACAGCAGTGTCGTCGTTTGAATGCTCACCCGCGTTATTCTATCAGAGATGATTCGATCTCGAAAGCCCGTCTGAACCCAACAACCGGCCTTGACATCGCCCGATTCGACGGCGTAGAAGTTTGAACACCCGGTCGTCACGGCCGTCAGCCGGCGGTGACGGCGCCGGCCAGGCTCCGGCGTCGCGGCGCGGCCCGTCGGGACGGGCGGGCTTGGCGGTTAACGAACGGGCGGCGGGAGGATGAAGGTAACGGACGCCAGTCGTTGGGTCGTTGCAGGGCTGCTAGGGCTGCTGGCTGCGGGCTGCCATCCGGGCGTCGGCATCCGTCACACCGGGGCGCCGGGGGGCGGCTACAAAGAAACGGCCGTACCCGACGGGGGGACAATTTCCGGCGCCATCCTGTTTTCGGGCCCCCCGCCCCCTCCGCGATTGTATCAATTGAATCAGTTTCCCCAGCCCGACTATTGCGGCCGGGTGGATAATGACGGCAACGGCAACCGCGTCGTGCGTCAGGTGGGCGTCGACAACGGGCGGCTGTCCGATGTTGTGGTGGCCGTCACACAGGTCACACACGGCAAACCCCTCCGCCTTGATGCCGCGGAAGTGACGGCCGACGGGTGCCGGTTTCTGGTCCGAGGGAACAGCGCCGTCGTGGGGGTGGTGAAAAAAGACGGGCCGATCCACGTTGTTAATATGGACGCCGATCCCGCCGACCCGCAACTGGCCATGGGCGTGCTCCACAACCCGCACGGCTATGAAATCAACGGCAAGTATCTCGACACCCTGTTCAACCAGGCGCTGCCTCGCAAGGGCCAGGAGATGACCGAAACGGTCAAATTGAGAAGGCAGGGGACGGTGGTCAAACTGGAATGCGATCAGCACAATTACATGACCGCCTATTTCTATCCCGTTGATAATCCGTATTTCGCGGTGGTGGGACCGAGCGGGACCTTCGTCATCGATCAACTGCCGCCCGGCACCTATCAGATCCATGCGTGGCATCCGATCCTGGGCGAACAGGTCCAGACGGTGACCGTGGCCGCCCGCCGCACGTCGACCATTGACTTCACCTTCACGGCCAAGTAACAGGCGTCGGCCCAATCCGCGCGGGGGTCCGGCTTGACAGCGGCGAAGGGAGTGGTTTATGGTGGGCGCACAACTGAATGCGGACAGGTCGCCCGTCGGCTCGGATGCCGATGGCGAGCAAGAGGGAATCCCGTGCCGCCGTTGTCGGAAGACAATGCGGATCCGGCCGGTCCGATGAGGGCCGGACAGAAAAGCGGGAGCGGTCCCGCCGCTGTGAGTGGGGACGAGCGCGGCAGGCCGTGCCGGGTGCACGGCGGCCACTGCGGGTGTGAACACCCGTGGGAAGGCGTCGCGTATCATTCAGCCTCCGATGGAGCCGCTGGATGATGAATCGGTCGATCCACAAGCCAGAAGACCTGCCTGTCCGTTCTCGCGAGCGCACCGTCGGTTGACGCGGCGACCTCGGCCTGTGGGTGAAGAAGCAGGGTGCAATCCCCAGGGTGTGGATTCACACCGTGGGGATTTTTTATGCCTGCGTCCGTGCCGTCCGTCCGTTGGCTTCTGGCGTGCCTGTTGGCGACAGGCGGGTTGATCGCTGATTCGAACCAGGCGGCCGCCGGAGCCGAGCTGCAACTGGGTCCGTCCGGACCGATCACCGTTACCGATGACGCGGGCCGGTCGGTCGCCCTGCCCCGCATGGCCCGCCGGATCATCTCGCTGGCGCCCAGCGTGACCGAATTGCTGTTTACCCTGGACGCGGGCGACGCCGTCGTGGCCGTCACGCAGGCCTGCAACTACCCGCCGGCCGCATTGACCAAGCCGCGCCTCGGGTTTGCCAGCAGCGCCGTGGAGCAGATGGTGCTGCTCAGGCCCGATCTGGTCGTCGGCGTCGTCGGCATGGTCAAGCCGGTGACGATTGAGGCGCTCAGCAGAGCACAGATTCCCCTCCTGCTGCTTGAAGCAAAGTCGCCCGGCGACGTTTATCGCCACATCCGGTGGCTCGGCCAGGCGACGGGACGGCTGGTGGACGCCGACCGGTTGATCACCCATCTGGAGGCTCAACGGGAAGCGCTGGCGGCCCGTCTCAAGGGAGTCGAGCCGGTGTCGGTCCTCTACGTGATCAATGATCATCCGCTCGTGACCGTCGGCCCGTCGACGTTCATCCATCACCTGATCGGGCTGGCCGGCGGCCGGAACGTCGCCGCCTCGGCGACGGG
>DATJYI010000274.1:0-11008 GCA_035499635.1 Nitrospiria bacterium
CAGACAAATGACCACGGCGTCTGGCGGGGGGACTGTCTCAACCAACCATCCGCCGGTGGCCAATGCCGGGCCCGACCAGAGCGTTGCCGTCTGCAACCAGGCGTCCGCCGCAGTGGCGCTCGATGGGTCGAGCTCATCCGACCCCGATGGCGACACGCTCACCTATACCTGGACCGGGCCGTTTGGCACGGCGTCCGGCGCCAATCCGACCGTCACGCTGCCGCTGGGAACCAATGCGGTCACCTTGTCGGTCAGCGACGGCCACGCCACCTCCACGGCCTCGGTGAACGTCACCGTGACTCAGAACATGCTGTACAACTTCAACGGCTTACTGCCGCCGATCAACAATGACGGCTCCAGCAAATTCAAGATTGATCGCGTGGTGCCCGTCAAGTTCACGCTGACCGATTGCAGCGGCGCCGAGGTGACCACTGCAGTCGCGACGCTGGCCGTGTACAAAATCCTCGATCAGTCGTCGGGCACCGTCGAGGAGGTCACCGTGGAGTCGGCCGGCAACAGTGACGAGGGGAATCTGTTCCGATTTAGTGACGGAAATTACATCTACAACCTCGACTCCGACGACTATAGCGAGGGCACCTACCGCCTGGATGTTCACATCGATGACAACTCGGTTCACAGCGTGAATGTCTCGATGGTCGAACATTTTCACGACGACTGAGCTCCCTAGCAACGCGACGCCTGACGGACGAGGCGGCCGGGCATCGTGCAAGGGGCGGGTCCCTGCCTTCATAGCTGCCCCCGGGCGAGCCCGGGGACGCAGCTATCCAGTGAGCAACGCGAGCAAGAGGGGGATGGCTCAGGGGCGTGGGGGCATCGGAGGACATGGTGCCGACTCCGCACGGGCCCCCACATCAAATGTCGGCGACCTACCGGCCGGCAGCCGGGCGCGAGTCCCTTCAATAGAATTTCCTGTCACTCGCCCTCATGGGCGCCTTCGTCTCAAGACTGACGGCCGTGCGCTCTGCCCCCGGCTCAAAACAGCACCCATGCGCCGATGGCCAGGGTTGCAAGTGTGATCGGCACGCCGATCTTTAGATAGTCCCCCGCTCCAATCGTCACGCCGGCCCGCCGGGCCATCTCAAACACGATCAAATTGGCCGCCGAACCGATGACCGTGAGATTGCCAGCCAGCGTCGAGCTCATGGCCAGCGTCAACCAGCCTAGTTTCGTCGCGCCCGCCGCCGTCAAGACCGGCGAGATGAGGAGCACCGCCGGCACATTGCTGACCAGATTGGAGACGAGCACGGACGCGACGGTGAGCGCCGACATCCCCGAGCCGCCCGCAACATGCGTGATCCGCTCGATCACGCCGGCCCGCTCCACGCCGTGCATCACGACAAACAGCCCGGCAAACATCACCAGGAGCGTCCAGTCAACCTGCCGCAACAACCCGCTCGGCCGGTAACTGTCCAGAAGAATCACCAACGCGCCCAGCGCAATGGCCGCCGCCTGCGGCGGATAGCCCGCCATGAGCAGCCCCAGAAACACCGCCATCACGAGCATCGAAAGTGCCAGCTGCGGGTTGAAAACGGCCGATTCGGCCGCCCCGGTCCGATCTTGACGTTCAGCGCTCCACTGTAACGACGCCCGGAAAACCCACCAGATCACAGCGAAGTCAACGAGCAATCCTCCCAACGCCACCGGCCAGAGGGCCGCGAGAAAATCTGAAAATGGGATCTTCGATCTGATACCGACCAGCATGTTCTGCGGATTGCCGACGAGCGTCATAACGCTGCCGATATTTGCCGCGGTAACCATCGCCAGCAAATGGGGCACGGGATTCACGCGCAGACGCGTGGCGATGCGGAGGAGCACGGGCGTCAGCATCAGGCAGATGGTGTCATTCATAAAGATCGCCGAGAGCAACCCGCTCGACGCGACCACCAGCGCCAGGAGCGTTGTGCCATTATGAGCCCGGCTGAGGACCAGCTGTTCCATCACGGCGAAAAAACCGGCCGTCTCCAGATAGCCGATCAGCAGCATCATGCCGAGCAAAAACGTGATGGTGTCGAGATCGATCGCGTCGTAGATCTCCGTCGGCGTCAGCACGCCGAAGAGCCCCATGGCGACGGCCCCGACCAACGCCCCCGCCGCCCGGCTCAGGTGCACGCGGGGAATCTTCTGGACGACAATGATGAAATAGGTGATGAAAAAGATGACCAAGGCGGGAATGTGCGATTGGTGTTGGCTCATGATGGCGATGTTAGAGTGCGGATATCGTCATGCGATGATAGAGAAGACGACGACCCGTGTCAAGAATAGCGCTTGCGGCGGTTCAGACGCTCTGGTAAGCTCTCCCGACGATGCTGAACGCCATCATTTTCGATTTCAACGGGATCATCGCCGATGACGAGCCGCTCCACCTGGAGATGTTCCAGAAGGTGCTGGCGGAGCAGGGCATTCCCCTCTTCAGGGAGGAGTATTACACCCACTTCCTCGGCATGGACGACCGCGACTGCTTCACGGCGGTGCTCGCCGCGCGGAAACGGCCGGCCGATGATGCGCTGATCGATCAACTGATCGCCAAAAAGGCCGGCTACTATGCCCGGGCAATCAACGAACGGCTGATCATTTTCCCCGGCGTAAAGGCGCTGATCACCGCGGCGTCGGCGGCCTTTCCGCTGGCGATCGCGTCAGGCGCGCTGCGTCATGAAATCGAAGGGATTCTCGACGCCATCAACCTGCGCGCCGCCTTTGCGGTCATCGTCAGCGCCGAGGATGTGCGCCACGGCAAGCCCGCCCCGGACTGTTTCGTGACGGCACTGGCCCGGCTCAACGGACGGAAGGGCGCTCCGCCGATCACCGCCGCCTCCTGCCTGGTGATCGAGGATTCGCCGTGGGGCGTGACGGCCGCCCACACCGCGGGAATGAAATGCCTGGCGGTGACCAATTCCTATTCGGCGGATTCGCTCAAGGAGGCTGATCACGTCGTCTCGACCCTTGAGGGTCTTCCACTCGCTGCACTCAAAGGGCTGTTCGATATTTAGTCACAGGCACATTGAGATGGGGCCGGGGCGTGGGGGCGGTAGCCCCCACACACCAAAATCAGGGAGGAGCGTGGGCATCGCTCCCCCTGTCCGCCTTCGGCGGATGAGCGAGCGTTTTGTGCGAGCGGATTAATCTGTTCGACTGAGTTAGTCGCGTCTGCCCGTCAGCGCTCGTTTGACCATGCTCAGCTTGTCGAGAAATTTTTTTTCGGTCAGCACGGGCACGGGATTGTCGGTGACGATCGACGTATCCAGCGTCACCCACGACCGGCAGCCCTCGAACCAGGGCTCCTCGGCGATCGGAATCACCCGCGGCAGCCGGTAGACGCGGAGCGCCAGCACCGTCAGGTCCGGCTCCCGCCGGTCGAATCGCTCCCGGATCTCCTCGGCCGACCAGATGTGGAAGGGCTCGAGCGCGGCAACCTCCTCCCACTTCTTCAACTGACGGCCAAAGGCCACCGTCGCGTAAGCACGCAGCTCGACGTAATCCTTCACCTGGGGACGGACGGCCTTCAGGAATCGGTGCCGTTCGGCCTCCTTGATCCCCTCTCCCTGCTGGTGGGTGTAGGTGGGAAAGAGAAAAAACTCCTTATGTTCTGGCGTGAAGCGGCCGCCCTGATCCTGCAATCCCCCCTTGCGCAGGAGGATGAGCTGCCGCCCCTGCAGCAGCGCTTCAATGACGACCGCCCATTCCTTCAGGCCGACGGCGTTGGTAATCTGCATGGCAAATGATGAAGGCCCCCCGCCGTCCCTCTCCCATGCAGCGGAGAGGGATGCGCAAGCGGGAGTTCCCTCAAAAGGCTCCTTGGACGAAGGGATTTGTTCGGCGTTCGTCGCCGATCGTGGTCTCGGGGCCGTGGCCGGGATAGACCACGGTCTCATCGGGAAGCGATAGCAGGCGTGAGGTGATCGACTGCATGATTTGCTCGTAGGAGCCGCCCCACAGATCGGTCCGACCGATGCCGCCGCAAAACAGCGTATCACCGGAAAACAGGACCGCAGGGGTATCCGATGCCGATGGGTGGTACACTAGTGGCCCGGGGTGTGGGGGCAACGGAGAATTCGCCTGTGGTGAATTTGCACGAGCCCCCACATCTAATAACAAACACACGCTGCCCGGCGTGTGGCCCCGCGTGTGAATGACGCCGAGCCTCATCCCGCCCGCCTTGATCTCCTCGCCGTGGTCGTACCAGCGTGAGACCGGCGCCGCCTTCGGAACGGGCACGCCGAACAGTTGCGCCTGCATCGCCAGATGCTCGTACAGAAACGTGTCGCCTCGGTGCAGGCAAATCTCCGCCCCGGTCGCCTCGCGCAGCGGGCCGCTCGCTCCGACGTGGTCGAAATGGGCGTGCGTCTGAACGATCGTTCTCACGGTCAGCCGGTGGCGATTAACCTGGGCCAGAATCCGGTCCGCCTCGTCGCCGGGGTCGATGACGATCGCCTCCCGCGTCGCCTCGTCGCCCAGGATGAAACAGTTGCACTGCAGCGGCCCGACCGTGAGATGTTCAAAAATCATCGTCTCTCCCGCATGCCGGACATGAGCCCATAAGGTTCTTATTATAGCATCCGAAATTTATTTGTCTGTTCGCTCGATGCTCAGGAGCGGGCGATCGGCTGATCGCCCCTCCGTTCGTGAAATCATTGTCTTGCACCCTTGACGCTTTCCCCTACACTTCACGGCTCCCTGCATGTGTCACTCCCCCACTTTCAACAACAGCCCCAATTCCTTGACCTGGGCAAAAATCCAATAGAAAAAGAGGAAGGCGACCGCCAGATAGACGCCGTTGAGTGCCGTCGCCGCCAGCAACTCGCCAACCGGGAAGGTCCCATCGTGCAGCACCTGTCTCATCCCCTGGAACACATGGGTGGCCGGCACCGCCCGCGCCACCGGCTGCAGCCAGGCCGGCAGCACCTCAACCGGGTAGAAGACTGCGGAGATCGGCTGGAAGAAGAAGGTCAGCCCCCAGGCCAGCACCTCCGCCTTCTGGCCGAACCGCAGGACGACCGCCGTCGTCACCACGCCGATCGCCCATCCCATCGCAACCAGATTCAGGATAAACGGCAGGAGCGCCACGCCCAGCACCAGCAGATTGAACGAATAGAAGAGCCAAGCCAGCACGGCGCTCGCCAGCGTCGCCGTCGTCACCATGAAGAGCCCCATCAGCATCGAAGCCGTGAGAAATTCGATCGGCCGCAACGGAGCGACGAAGAGGTTGAGGAGATTCCGCGACCACACTTCTTCGAGAAAGGTGATCGAGATGCCCTGCTGAGACCGGAACAGAATGTCCCACAGAATCAGCGCGCCCAGAAACGCCATGATGAAGGAGACCGGCTTCCCGCCCTCCGACAGGGGTTGGGCCTGCCGTAGGTAGACCGTAATGAACCCCCAGACGAACAGATCGATCAGCGGCCAGTAGAAGATCGCCATCCAGCGCGAGAGGCTCCGCTTGTACAGATAAAAATGTCGGGTGAAGATCGCCCAGATGCGGTACCATGTCACGGCGCCACTCCCTGCCGGGCGATCAGGAGAAACAGCTCCTCCAGGTTGGCCTGCCCGTACTTCGCCAGAACCGCCTTGGGCGTGTCCATGGCGATGATCCGCCCCTTGTGCAGGAAGATGATCCGGTCGCACAGCTCCTCCATCTCCTGCATGTTGTGCGACGTGTAGAGGATCGTCGTGCCGTTCTGATCGCGCGACTCGCGCAGCAGCCGGCGGGTTTTGTCGGCGATGTCGGGGTCGAGGCTGGCCGTCGGCTCGTCGAGAAACAGCACGCGGGGATTGTTCAGAAACGCCTTGGCCAGACAGACCCTCGTCAACTGTCCCGACGAGAGGCCCCGGCCGGAGGCCGAGCGGAGGTCCGCGATCTCGAACAGCTTCATAACCGCTTCGACGCGCTCTTTGGGATGCTGCAGGCCGTAGAGCCGAGCGAAGACCATTAAATTCTCCCGCACCGTGAGCGACGCAGGCATGGAGACATAGGTCGAGGAAAAATTGACCTGGTGCAGAATTGTCTCCCGATGGCGGGTCAGGTCCAGGCCCAGAATGCGGATCACGCCCGACGTGGGCAGAAGCGTGCCCAGGAGCATTTGCAGAATCGTCGTCTTGCCCGCGCCGTTCGGCCCCAGCAGGCCGACCACCTCGCCGGGGGCGATCCGAAAGCTCACGTGATCGACGGCGAGCGTCTCGCCGAATCGCTTCGTCAGCTCGACGGCTTCAACGGCGACCGCCGGCGAAACCACAGGCCCATCGGTGGACACGGGTGCACGGTCCGAGGCCGTGGTCATCGGTTGCACCGCTCCCGCCCCTGTGCTAAAATTCCCCCGCTTTCACCATGGCCGATCGCAGCAAACGTCACCACCCGGCGCGCAAGCGGCGCTTCACCTTCGAAGAGGCGCAAGCGCTCCTGCCCAGCGTCCAGAAGCTCACCGAGAAATCGGTGGCGGCCGTCACCGTCATCGAATTTCAACTGGCGGCGCTGAAGGGCGCGGCCAAACGGCGGGCCGAACTGGAGCAGGACTATTTTTCCGTCATCAATCACTGGGCGGAAACCATTCATGAGCTGGGCTGCGAGGCGAAGGGGTTGTGGCTCGTCGATTTCGACAACGGCGAAGGGTATTATTGCTGGAAATATCCCGAAGCCTCACTGAATTATTTTCACGATTATTCGTCCGGTTATTCGGGCCGGATGAAAATTACTGAACCCTAGCACATTCTTCGTTGCAGGTGATCGGGCCGATCGCCCCTACATCCTGTTTACGCGTTCCACTTTCTTACCTCTGATTTCTTTCTTCTCGGCTTTCCTAATCTATCCGCTCGCAAAACTCGCTCGCTCATCCGCCGAAGGCGGACAGGGGGAGTATGCTCAACTCCCCCTGATATTGATCCGTGGGGGCTCACGCCCCCACACCCCGGCCCCTTCGCCATACGTATGGCATCCACGGCTCGCGTGTCAAGCAGATGCCCACGAGCTTATGGGTATCTGCTCAGCGAGCAACGCGAGCGTGAGGGGGAGGCTCCACCGGGTTTATCCGGTGGAGGGGGTGACGCGAGCCCCTATAATAACCGCGCGGCCCCTGGCCGGCATTATCTGGCTTTTCGCAAAACCAAAATGGGGCTATGATCTGCCATCGTAATCAGCCATCACTCTTCTTCACTTTCACCGACGCTTGCATCAGGCCGTCGGCCTGCTCCGGCACGAAGCCGTCTGTCCGCTCGCGCGATCCGGCGCTCGCTCAACGTCAGGGGGAGATGCTCATCTCCCCCTGACCACCCCCATCGCCATACCCCATCAGCGCTTCTTCACCTTCACCGATGCCTGCATCAACCCGTCGGCCTGCTCCGGCACGAAGCCGTCATAATTATGACGTTCGGCCAGTTCCAGCACTGAATAAGCCTGGCCGTCCCGCTGCTCGGAGGCGGTGAAGATTTGCCTGAGCCGCGTGCCGCGCGGTCCGACGATCCCGTCGGAAAATTCGATCCCCTCCGCCTCCATCGCGCCCTTGACCGCCTCAATGTCACGAACCAGCACGGCAACGTGGTGAAAACACTCTTCCCCAAACCGCTTCACCCATGAGGGCAGAAAGCTTTTCTTCCCCCGCTCATCGGCGTAGGCCTGATCGATGAACATCGCCGGGTAGCCGGGTTTCCGATAGACCCTGGCCCACCAGCCCTGTTCCGGATATTCCACGATCTCGTTATGATTCTCGTATCCGATGGCCTGCAACGGCCGCGCCCGCCGGTCGATGTCGAGGCAGCGGATCGTCAGATGATCGACAACCACCGGCCACCCCATCTTGTTTGAGATTTCCACAAACCGGCGCGCGGCCTCATTGTCGCGGAAATAGTCCGCCAGCGGCCGTTGAATCAACGGCTCCGGATACTTCGCCAGAATCTGCTCAATCGTCGTCATGAAATAACAGGACAGATTTATTTTTATCTTCACTCGTCACTTGTCACTCGTCACTTTTCACTATTCACTATCCACTCTTCGCCGGCAAATTGAGAAACTCCCTCATGAAATTTGTGAGCTGTTTCCGGTGGTCGGCATTCGACAGGTTCAAGCGAAGCTCGTTGATGACCTTCACCGACTGGTCCATCCATTCCTTCCAGCAATCGTTGCAGATCTTCGCCTTGATCTCTTCCCCCAGCTTGCCGCCGTAGGCGGGCGCGGCGATCACCGGCTTCTCCTTGCCGCATTTCACACACTTCACCTGGCTTGTTTCCATGTCATCCTGCTCCTGTTTGTATTATAGCCGAAACCGCTTGACAGTCGGTCCCATCCTCACCTACGATGACGCCTTCATGACAAAACGTCCTTCTCTTGCTGTTCTGGTCAGCGGCGGAATCGATAGTTGCGTGCTTGTCGCTGATCTTGCCCGCCGCCATCGCGTCCTGCCCATCTACGTCCGGAACGGCCTGCGCTGGGAAACGGCCGAACGTTACTGGCTTCACCTCTTTCTCTCATCGATGCCGCGCCGATCGATCGCCCCGCTGGTCGTCCTCGACCTACCCATGCAGGACGTGTATCAGAAGCATTGGAGTCTTACAGGCCGCGTGCCCGGCCGCCGCTCCGACGACAAGGAAGTCTATCTGCCCGGCCGAAATATTCTCTTGCTCACCAAGGCGGTGTTACTCTGCCAGCCGGCCGGGATAAACCGGATTGCGCTTGCACCGCTGGGCCACAATCCCTTTCCGGACAGTCGTCCCTCGTTTTTTAGACAGATGGAACGGACCTTCGCCGCCGGCATCCGTTGGCGCGGCCGGATCCTTGCCCCCTACCTTACACTCACCAAAAAGCAGGTGATCGCCAAAGGCCTCTCACTCGGCCTGCCGCTCCACCTGACCTTCTCCTGCTTACAGCCGAAGGGCCGCCGCCACTGCGGACGGTGCAACAAATGCGAAGAGCGGCGGCGCGCCTTCAAAGCGGCCGGAGTGGCGAATCCAACGAGCTACTGAAAGTTGAGCACAGGCCAGGGGCGGAGACGAGCGCCGTGTCGGAGGCTGCTTCCACAACTGGCTCCAAAAATCGAAGCAGCCGAGACCCGAGGGCCGGCGAGGACCGTAACCGCAGGCGAGCCCGTGCCGAGGAATCCGTCCCTGGCCTGTGGCCAGATGCGACAATCTAGCTTGCCTCCCCCCTATACGCCGCGAACGATGACTCCGTCTCCCACAGCCGGACTTCGGTGACCGGGAAGCCCTGCTGTTCCACCTGCTCGTAGATCAACTGCGCAATTGCCTCCGCCGTTGGATTCTGCGTCATGAGAAAGACCGGCTCGCCCAGTTTCTCGAGCGCAATCACCAGCGGATCGTCACCCCGCAGCAGCATCCGGTGGTCGAGATTGGCATCGATCCAGCCCTTCATCGCTCGGCCGATGTCGGAAAAATCCTGCACCATCCCCTTCTCATCGAGCCGGTCGGCCTGCAACTCAATCTCAACTCGGCCGTTGTGGCCGTGCGGATGGCGGCACTTGCCCTCGTAGTTCATCAGCCGATGGCCGTAGCAGAAGAAGACCTGCTTGGTTACGGTGTACATGGGCCCTCCGCTCACGCGATCAGCCTGCCCCCATCGACCGGCAGCAAGACACCGGTGATGAAATCCGATCCTTCCAATAAAAAAACCACCGCATTGGCGATATCATCCGGCGAGCCGATCCGTCGGAGCGGCGTCGCCGCAATCACCACCCTCCTCCCCGCGGCCGTGATGTCCTTGGGCAGCAATACGGGGCCCGGCGCCACGGCGTTGACCTGAACCGTTGGCGCCAGCTCCAACGCCAGCGCTTTCGTCATGGCAATGACGCCGGCTTTTGAAATACAATAGGGCAGATAATCCTTGTAGGGCCGTTCACCCGCCCAGTCGGCGAGATTAACGATCTTCCCGCAACCCTGCTTGAGCATCCGGTCGCCCGCCGCCTTGGCGAAGAGAAACGGCCCCCTCAGATTCGTCGTCAAGATCTCATCCC
Source organism: Nitrospiria bacterium (assembly GCA_035499635.1). Classification (GTDB taxonomy): domain Bacteria; phylum Nitrospirota; class Nitrospiria; order JACQCE01; family JACQCE01; genus JACQCE01. The sequence goes on from DATJYI010000274.1 coordinate 9,969, forward strand.
ACGCCTTCTCATCGAGCGAGGCCCACGGCGTCCTGGGGTAGATTGCGGCGTTGTTGACGAGCACGTCGATCCGGCCGTAATTCTTCACCACCGCCCGGACCGCCCCCTTCGCGTCGGCCGCCCGCCGGAGATCAGCCTTGACCGCCAGCGATTTGCCACCGAGCGCGGTCAACTCACGAACCAGCGCCTTGGCCTCCTGACGTGAGGTCTGATAGGTAAAGGCGACGTGAGCGCCGCGCCGGGCGAGCGCCAGCGCGACGCTTCGGCCGACGCGCTTGGCCCCGCCGGTCACAAGTGCGATGCGGCCTGCTAATTCCACGATGCGTGACGAGCGGTGATCATCTCCGGCCGATCATACAACCCGGTAGAAGAGATGGTCAAGGCGTAATCCGTCCACGGTAAGATCTGTTGTAAGAACATGGTTAAGCAGATTCGGTTGGTCAGCGGCAAAATCTCCCTCCATTGATTTTTGAAGGAATCTGGCATGGCCTGTTTATATCAGCCCATGTAACCCGATATAATAACTAAAAAACTATGCAGACTTCCTGAAGGCTTTAAGCAAAGTTCAACATCCTCATAACATTGATTCAGCAATCAGGTTACTCGGAAAGTCCAAAAGTATTGTCAGACGAGTCTGTCCTCGGTTATCTAAGAAGCCATCCTTTTCTGATTGATTCATGGCTCATGTGGTCAGAAGATATGCGAACATCCGGCGGATGGTATTTCAAGAAGGATGGCACCCGATTTGTTGTTGACTACCTTGGAGGGCATCATGGAAAACCGAAGGAAAATCAGAAGATGATATCTACTGATGCGGCTGAGGCTTGTGCTGAGTTTATCATTAAGGAAATTAATCTATCTCAGGTTTGTGATCAGGTTTCTTGATTACAAAGAGAACAGTCCACTTTGGATTTTAACCGGGGCTGGTGAGGAGTGCCTTTCAACTCCTGCGAGCCCGCTCCTGAGCGCGACTGGTGGAGGCGCTGGGAACCCGCCAGGAAGCGCAGGTAAGGAGAATGTCAAGAACGTGCTCTTCTTCT
>DATJYI010000275.1:0-8210 GCA_035499635.1 Nitrospiria bacterium
ACTAAACCACGACAGATCGACACCAATGTGTATCAGCCTGGCGGCAAAGCTATGCCGGAGACCGTGAGCACTGGGGCAGAATTGTTTCTACGTGTTGTCCTTCCAAATGGACCGGACGTGGAATCTAGATGGCATGCTCCGTCCAGGTCTACGATTGAACTCGATCGTGAAGCCATCGTCTCCATGCATGACTGTTTCGAACTGATTGTGTTTGCGGTGTTAGGCGCTGTATCAAAGGCTTTATTATCACCACGGCATTCACTCTAAACAGCGGGTGGTGTAGGAGTGAGACCGATCAACTGGGATTGCATTGCTTGAAAACACTTCGATGCCCCTCAAAAACAGGGCGCTATCTCTCAAAACTGGCTCATTGACGCCGGACGCCTCTCATGCACTCCATGCCTATGACTCTGGCGTCCTGGATTCCGCTCGTTGCTCAGTCGAAGGAAAAAACGGGAACAGTCAAGTACAAGAGCCGAACCAATGCCGCCTCCCAAGACACTAAGAATTCATCACTTTTATCCAAAATCCGTTAACATCGGGGATCACTTTGTTCGCATTGGAATAGAGAAATTATTCTCTGCGGTGACGCCCAATGTTCATTTTGACTTTTTTAATGTGAATCGCCAGGGTGAAGATACGACCGGCTATGGACTCACCTACTCAAATATCGCACGCGCAAATCGTGAAGCAGATGTTGTCGTTGTCGGCGGATCGAACCTTTATCAAGGAAAAACTAGTCTTGGGATACATCTTGAAGACGGCGCACTTGATACGCTTGCCATACCATTGTTTCTTGTCGGCATTGGCACGGGCTCTAGGTTTCTCCGCTCTCATCCAACCACTCCTTCAACCCCGGTGCTGGATCAGATCAAATTGCTTCACGCACATGCCCGGTTTTCCGGAGTCAGAGATGTTGTGACGCATGAATGGCTGCACAAGATGGGCGTCACACACAATGTGATGATGGGGGATCCCGCAACATTCATTTTCAATTACCCAATACAGCCTGTCCGTAATGATGGTGATGTTTTGATTGTCATGCCTTCGATACGATTCCTGAGGATGAATACTTTGAAATCGTTCTGGGATCTACGGCGGCGTATCTTGTTTTCTGGGATTTCAGCGCTTGATATGGACTTGCTTCAGCAGGGTTACAAGACGACCATCGTGTGTAATGACCCCAGAGATTTGGAATATGCTCAGCAATTGTTTAAGCCATGCCCGAAGGAACGAATAATTCTGCCACAAAGCACTGAAGAATATTTTAGAATTCTTTCAAGTGCTCGTTGTATCATCTCTGGCCGCCTGCACACTGCTGTGGTTTCCCTCTCGATGGGGATCCCGTTTTTGTTGATCAATGTTGATCAACGCACGGTTGGCTTTATCAGGACATACCAGCTTCACAATCACTCAATTACTCCGACGGCAATTGGCTTTGAGGCGCAACTAAAAAAAATGACGCATCCCATCCTGTGCGCTGATATTCGAGAAGACTGGGAACGGATTATCACTTTAAGGGATGTCTTATACAAAAGAGCAACCAATCATATAGAAATGGCTTTATCCAATCAACGCTGATGACAACACGCCAGGCGCCTAGCCAATGCCGCTTGGTGATGGGCTGTCTCCAAGTCTTACCTGGTTGCATCGCTGATATAAAGATCAACCGCAACTAGGATGCCGTTTATTGCACTCTGAACATGGTACTGAGGACGGCCGCATTGTTATCGATTCACGTGATCACGTGGTGATTGAATGCACAGAACATTCAGCGTGGGGCTGTCGCTCAGTCGTGAGAGCGCCTGGTTCGCAATCAGAAGGTCGCCGGCTGTGCGGCACCATACGCCGCACCACGGAGGGTGGCCCCTGTACCTCGGTCAAAGGGAAACCTCCGATGCTCGGTACAAGGCGGGGCTTTTAATCGGCGTGGTCGATCCCGGCCAGCTCCACCACTCACCCGGCTTGCGCCGGGTTTTTTGTCCTCATCAACAAATCGGCGCCCTTCTCCTCACGTACTGGTCGCTAACTGCGCTACTGAATTTGCCTCGTAGGCACGCCGGTCGTGCGCATCAGGTGAGTGTGCCGGCCGGCTCTCGGCGGTCGGCTTGGACCGTGCCCCAGCGCGCCCTGACGATCCGGAGCAGCCGCGGCAGATAGATCAAATCGAACTGAGCCGCTTTGTCGGGGAAGAGCTCGAGCACTCTGGCCTTCGTGTCGACAATCACATCAACAGCCTCACGGGGCGTGGACACCTGCCGCCGCAAGCGATAGCAGGCCGACTCGATGAGCAGGCGCACGCGCCTGAGGCGCGCATCTTCTTCGAGCAGCTCCCGGCTCCGGGTGTCGGTCTTCGGCATGCGTCAACTTCCCTGGCTGATCCGGTGACGGATCAACCCCAGGTATTTGTTGACCGGGTGGGACCTGGACAAAAAGGGGATGGCGGGCTGTTTCCGCATGCCCATCCTGCTGAGGGCCTCTGTCAGGCGGGGATGGCGGGGTTGTACCAGCAGCCCCCTGCAGAAGGCGCGAACGGCGCGCCGTTTTTCCCCGCATGCCAGATAGACATGCCCCAGGTTCAGATACCATTCGCCGCGCATGGGATCGCGATCAACCGCCTCCCGGCAATACCGGACGGCATCGGCCAGTCGCTGCCGGCGCATCGCCAGGGAGAGGCCGTAATAAGAGCGCGCTTCCAGCGACAATTCGGCGGCTTTTTGAAAGTACCGCAGCGCGTCGTCATAGCGCCGCTCCTTGGCGTAGGCGATCGCCAGTTCCGCCGTCGTCGATTGCGGGGTCGAGCCGACCGCCGTACCGGTTGCCTCTTCCATCACCTCGTCCATCCATTCTTCAGAATTCGTCATGATCCCCCCATGTTCCGCCCCCCCATTTGTGCCTGATCAGACCCTGCTCCTGACTATTCGGGCAAGACTACCGCGGTGCCGATGGCCACCAGCCACAACAGTCGGTCGGCCGCGCCCTGCTGGACGGGATGGAGTTGGACCGTCATTCCCACCACGCCGTTCGCGCCCAGCTTGGCCGCTTCGATCTTCAATTCGGTGATGAGCACGTCTCGCGCTTTCCGGATCTGCGCGTCGAAGGGCGCATGACGCAGCGAGCCGATATCCTTGAGCCCCCCAAGATAGGAGGCCCACCCCTCCAGCTTGACGACCGACCCCGTCGACACGATCCCCTTGTATTCCTTGACCGGCCGTCCCTGCACCTCCGGCGTGGTCGTCACCGTGACCCGTTTGAGCTTGTCGACGAGATGATTGAGATGCTCGCCGGATTCAGACGGCGTCCGGTCGGGGATGGACGGGGATCCCCCCGATTGGGAATGGACCGCTTTGACCGGCGGCGGGAGCGGCTCAGACGACGAGCGCCCGTCGCTCGAATGAGAGGAGACTTCCGGAATGCGAACTTTCGCCTGCGTCGCCGCGTGGGGTTTCGATGCGACGGACGGGGCTGCGGGGAGCGGTTTGACCGGACGGGGCGGGCTCTGGGGAGGTCGTTGAGCCGGCCGGGACGATTCGGATGGATCGGACGAGTCCGCCTCGTGGCGGTGACGGACCGGGACCGGCTCCTTGTTGACCGGCCGATCGCCGTGCGCCCGGGCCTTGCGGCGTCGTTCGACCCGGACGATTGTGTCCGTCCGTTCCTCCTGGTTCTCCTCCTGGTCCTCCTCCTGCTCCTGGTTCACTATGGCATCGGCCGATGGGTGCGAGATCGGCGTGTGGCATTGCAGGCACTCGTGCGCGAAATCGGGTTGGTTGTAGCCGCAGAGTGGACAAATCATTGCGTGCTCCTGGCAGACTGCTGAAAAAGTCCATCCACTGCGTTTACCTCGAATCGGAGATGAGAGGAATGTCCGATTCCCGGTACAAGCCCGGTCGCTCGGCAATCCTCACATACGGGCAAAGTATGCTCCGGTTGCTTCGCTTCCTGTGGCCTTGCATCTGGAGCTTTTTGAACAGTCTGCATCCCCATAACGAATTACCCCGTCAGCGGCGGATTGATCAGCGCCGTCTGTTTGATTTCCCTCAGTCCCTTGACCGCAACCGTCCGGCCCTGGACGCGCAACCGGCCCTGCGCATAGAGCTCAATCGCCCTGGGAACGATCCGGTGTTCCTGTTCGAGCAGACGCCGCGCCAGCGACGCCTCCCGCTCGCCGGGCCTGACGGGCACCGCCGCTTGAATGATGATCGGACCCCGGTCCACCTCCTCCGTCACGAAATGGACCGTGCAGCCCGCCAGCTTGACACCGGCGTCGACGGCCTGCTGCTGCGCCTTCAGTCCGGGGAACGACGGCAGCAACGCCGGGTGAATGTTGATGATCCGGTCGCGATACGGCTCGATCAGCGCCGGCGTGATGATCCGCATATAGCCGGCCAGGACGACGAGTTCGACGCCGTGTTGTTTCAGCGTCCCGGCAACGGTCTGATCGAACTGCTCCCGGTTCGGCGCGGATTTCGGATCGAGGGTCACGGTCGGACACCCCCAGATGCGGGCCAGTGAAAGCGCGGGCGCCTCCGGCCGGTCGCTGATGACGACGGCCACCTCGGCGCGCAGCCGCCCCCGGCGGATGGCTTTCAGAATTGCGCCTAAATTCGAGCCGCGCCCCGAGACGAGCACGCCCACCCGCAATCGCGTCTTCCGATGGAGCGTCCTGATCGACCGCCCTGTCATCCCGCTGTCTCCGAGCAATACCGGACGCCGGGCCGGCCCCGTTCGATCCAGCCGATGGGGAACGCGTGCTCCCCGGCCCGCCTGGCGACGGCGATGACCCGATGTTCGGCCTGCGGCGGCACGACCAGAATCATGCCGACGCCCATGTTGAAGACGCGCCACATCTCCTCTTCCGCGATCCGGCCCAGCCGTTGCAGCCAGAGAAAGTGCGGCGGCACGCGCCAGGCCGCGCGATTGACGACGGCCCGGCAGCGGGCGGGAAGAATGCGGGGGAGATTTTCGGTGATGCCGCCGCCGGTGATGTGGGCGAGGCCACGGAGCCGGCCCGGCAGCCGCCGCTGCAACGCGGCGATCGCACGGGCATAAATCCGGGTCGGCCGCAGGAGCAGGTCGTCGATCCGGCCGCCGAGCTCGCCGACGCGATCGGCGACGCGGTGACGGGCATGGTCGAAGATCACCTTGCGGATCAGGCTGTAGCCGTTGCTGTGGAATCCCGACGACGCGAGGGCGATCAGCCGGTCGCCGGGCCGGATGGCCCGTCCGTCGATCAGTCGGGATCGCTCGACGACGCCGACGGCGAACCCGGCCAGATCATACTCGCCAGGTTTGTACATCGAAGGCAGCTCGGCCGTCTCGCCGCCCACCAGCGCGCAGCCCGCCTGCCGGCAGCCGGTCACGATGCCCGCCATGACCGATGCCGCCTGTCTAGGTGCAAGTCGGCCGGTGGCAAAATAATCCAGGAAGAAGAGCGGCTCCGCGCCGGAAACGAGGAGGTCGTTTACGCACATGGCCACGAGATCGATGCCGATGGTGTCGTGGCGGCCGGCCATCCCCGCCACGATGAGTTTCGTGCCGACGCCGTCCGTACCGGCCACCAAGAGCGGCCGACGGTATCGCCGCCGGGGCAGCGCGAATGCGCTGCAGAAGCCGCCGATGCCGGCCAGAACCTCCGGGCGGCGGGTTGAACGGGCCAGACGCGCAATGCCTTGGATAAACAGGCTTTTCTTTTCAATGTCCACCCCTGCCGATCGGTAGGTGGTCGCGCCCCTCCCCGTTCCGACCCCGGATTTCAACGTATCGGCATTCGATTTCATCTTACTGGGTGGGATGATTTTGTCAACTCGAAACGTCCCGTTTCTACGGGTGAAAATCGGCCGTCTGCCCGTCTGAATTGGGGGCTCATGACCGGAATCTCGGGGTTAGCGTTGCCCATTGCGAGGCAACTGCTCGAAGGCCGTCCTTGCGGCCTGCTGCTCCGCCTCTTTTTTGCTTTTGCCCGTTCCCTGTCCGTAGCTGTGCCCGTTGATCAGCAATTCCACCTGAAACACTTTCCGGTGGTCGGGGCCCGATTCATGCGTGACCCGGTAGAGGGGCAATTGGCCAAAGCGTTGCTGGCAATATTCCTGCAACTGCGTTTTGTAATCGATGCCGCCGCCGGAGGCCGACTCCGCCGACAATTCCGTCTCCAGCAGCGCCAGGACACAGTCCCGCGCCGCGTCGTAACCGCCGTCGGCATAGACGGCCGCCACGACGGCCTCGAGCGAGTCGGCGAGCAGTGAGGTTTTGTCACGGCCGCCGCTGAGCTCTTCGCCCCGCCCGAGCCGGAGAAACCTGCCCAACCCCAGCCGACGGGCGACCTGCGCCAGCGCGGCTTCGCTGACCAGGCGGGCACGCATCTTGGACAGCGCGCCTTCGGTCGCCGTCGGGTGGCGCTCGATGAGCGCTTCACTGATGATCAGATCGAGGACGGCGTCGCCCAAAAATTCCAGTCGCTCATTGTCGCGGCGCGGCTCGCCGCCCCTGCGCTCATTGAGCGATGAAGCGTGGGTCACCGCCTCTTCCAGCCGGCGGCGGTCACGAAAGGTGTGGCGCAGGGCCGTTTCCAGCTCGGCCCACTGGGATGTCGAGGATTCGGCCATTGAGACAGGAGGTGTCACCGGGTCGTCGCGAAATCGGCTCCGCCTCGTGGACGGTCGGCCGAGTCGTTGAAGAACCCCGCCCTCACAGGCGGGGATTCTTCGACCCGAGTGGAAAAGGGCATGGTTGATATTCGCTCGCTCGCCCCGCCCTCACAGGCGGGGACTGCGCTCGCTGTCCGGGTTCAACAGGGCGGCCGGCCGCTGATGTCCTGCGTCATCAGGCCGCCTCATGGCGGCGAAACAACAGGCAGGCGTTGGTCCCGCCGAACCCGAATGAGTTGGACAGCGCCACATTCGGACGGCCCGGCCGGGCGACATTGGGGATGTAATCCAGATCGCAGGCCGGATCCGGCTCGTCGTAATTGATCGTCGGGGGCAGGATGCCCCTGGTCATCGCCAGGAGCGTGAAGACCGCTTCGACGCCGCCGGCCGCGCCCAACAAATGGCCCGTCATCGACTTGGTCGAGCTGACGGGAATCCGGCGCGCAGCGTCGCCGAACGCCCGCTTGATCGCCATCGTCTCCACCGCGTCGGCGGCGGTCGACGTGGCGTGGGCATTGATGTAGCCCACCTCGGACGGTGAGATCTTCGCCTCCTCCAGCGCGTGTCGCATGCAGCGGGCCGCCCCCTCGCCGTCTTCCGACGGCGCGGTGATGTGGTAGGCGTCGGCGGTCGCGCCGTAACCCACCACCTCTGCGTAGATTTTCGCGCCCCGCCGCCGGGCGTGATCGAGCGACTCGAGGACGACGATCCCGGCGCCTTCGCCGAGCACGAAGCCGTCGCGGCTTCGTTCAAATGGCCGGCAGGCCTTGGCCGGCTCGTCGTTGCGGGTCGACAGCGCCCTCGAGGCGGCAAAGCCGGCCACGCCGAGCGGCGTGATCGCCGCCTCCGAGCCGCCGGCGATCATGACGTCCGCATCGCCCCGTTGGATGATCCGGTAGGCGTCGCCGATGCAATGGTTGCCGGTCGCGCAGGCGGTGACGGCGCAGGAATTCGGTCCTTTCGCGCCCGTCCGTATGGCGATTTGCCCGGAGGCCAGGTTGATGATCGTCATGGGTATAAAGAAGGGCGTGATGCGCTGCGGCCCCTTGGTCTGCAGCACCTCGTGCCAGTGCTCGATCGCGCTCAGGCCGCCGATGCCCGAGCCGACGTAGACGCCGACGCGCTCCGGCTGCTGCACCGGCAGCTTGAGCCCCGCATCCTCCACCGCCATGGCCGACGCCGCCACGGCATAGTGGATGAAGGTGTCCATTTTTTTGATTTCCTTGGCTTCGATATAGTCGGCGGGATCAAACCCGCGCAACTCTGCGGCGATGCGCACCGGATAATTCGCGGCGTCGAAGCGGGTGATCGGTCCGACGCCGGACCGGCCGGCGCAGAGCGCTTCCCAGGTCGGCTCGACGCCGAGACCAAGAGGCGTCAACACCCCCACCCCGGTGACAGCAACACGATGCATCGGCATGGCATTTCCCGCCGGCGGCAAATCGGACGACGCGCTCCGCCGTGTCCGGCAGGCAGGCGTCAGGCGCGTTCTTTGATGTAGTCGATGGCTTGCTGAACGGTCAGAATCTTTTCCGCTTCCTCATCCGGGATTTCAACCCCGAA
>DATJYI010000276.1:0-2792 GCA_035499635.1 Nitrospiria bacterium
TCTCCTTCCTTCGAACCCCCGCTCCGCCCCCGGGAAAGGAACTGGAAATCGCCACCTGGATCAAAGTGGTCTGCGCCCTGACGATGGCGTCCGGAACGGCCGCCGGCGGATGGAGAATCATCAAAACCCTTGGTCATAAGATGGTCAAACTTCATCCCATCAATGGCTTTGCCGCCGAAGCCAGTTCGGCCACCGTCATCGCCACCGCATCCTGGTTCGGCATCCCTGTTTCTACCACCCACAACATTTCCGCCGCTATCATGGGAGTCGGTGCCGCCCGACGCATCAACGCCATCAAATGGACGGTGGTCGAGAGAATGGTCTGGGCGTGGATCCTCACTATTCCGGTCAGCGCCGCCGTTGCCTATAGCCTGGTCCGTCTGGTCGACCTCCTAGGGTGGCGGCTGTAGCGCGCGGCTTGCCTCGTGCCGAGCACGCTTTTAAGCTCCCTTGCGTATGCCCGAACGCCCCCTCCACGTCCTGGCCGTCATCGGCAGCCTGCATCGCCACTCCGTGACCCGCGTGGTCCTGAACCACGTGGCTCAGGAATTGCAGAGCCGGAATTGCGCCGTCGATGTGCTGGATCTCCAGGCCGAACCCCTGCCCCTCTACAATCCGGATACGGCGTACGATGCGCCGGAATTCAAATCCCTCCAGCGACGGGTGGATCAGGCCGACGTTCTTGTTCTTGGCACGCCCGATTACCACGGCGGCATCAGCAGCCCGCTCAAAAATTTTCTCGACCACTTCTGGCACGAGTTCGCCGGCAAATTGTTTGTCGGCATCGTCGCATCCCATGAAAAAGGCCTTACGGTCCTCGATCAACTCCGCACCGTGGCCCGCCAATGTTACGCCTGGACCCTCCCCTACGGAGTGGCGTTCTCCGAAAAAGAAGACGTGAAGGGCGGCCGCATTGTGGGAGAACATTTCCGCCGCCGGCTGGAAATGATGATTCACGATGCGCGCGTTTACGGCCAACTCCTGGCCGATCAGCGCCGCGCCGACCTGGCCGGGACCGAACCCGGATTCATGGCGCGCCACCGGCGTGCCGGAGATTTCAAATCTGAAATTTGAAATTTGAGATTATCGGCAGCCGGCGGTAATTTTCCCCATGCCTGAAGCGACCTTACCGCTGTTGCCGACGATGCCGGCCGTCCGCCCGGCGATGCCGCGGGCGCAATTCGGCCCGCTGGCCCGGGAGATCTTCGCGCTCAAAAAGCAGCTCAACGCCGTCATCCTGGCCCACAATTACCAGGTCCCGGAAATTCAGGATGTGGCGGATTTTGTGGGGGATTCGCTCGGTCTGTCGCAACAAGCCGCCCAAACCGGAGCGGAGGTGATTGTCTTCTGCGGGGTGCATTTCATGGCGGAAACTGCCAAAATTCTAAACCCCGGCAAGACGGTGGTTCTGCCTGACGCGGATGCGGGCTGTTCGCTCGAGGAAAGCTGCCCGGCGGACAAACTGGCGGAGTTGCAGAAAACCAATCCGAATTTCTGGACGATCGCCTACATCAACTGCAGTGCGGCGGTCAAAGCGCTCAGCGACGTCATCGTCACGAGCGGCAACGCGGTCAAGATTGTCCGCGCGGCCCCCGCGGATAAAAACCTCCTGTTCGTGCCGGACGAAAACCTGGGCGCCTGGGTCATGGAGCAGACGGGGCGGCCCATGACACTCTGGCGGGGCAACTGCTATGCCCACGTGGAGTTCCGCCGCGACAGCCTGCTGCAGCTCCGCGCCCGTTTTCCCGAAGCCAAGGTGGTCGTCCACCCGGAGAGTCTCCAGGAAGTGCGGAGCCTTGCCGATGCTGTCTGCTCGACCGAGAAGATGATTGGATACTGCCGCAGCAGCGCGGCACGCCAGTTTATCATTGTCACCGAGTCCGGCATCATTCACCGGATGGAGAAGGAATGCCCGGGGAAGGAGTTCATCTGCGCGCCGGTTTACGACGTGATGCGCATGCCGTCAGACCAGTGCCGCTGCAGCGAGTGCAGATTCATGAAGATGAATACGCTCGAGAAGCTTCGCGATTGCATGAAACGTCTGGCGCCCCGCGTGGAGCTTCCGGCGGAGATCCTGCGGCGCGCCCGCACGCCGATCGAACGAATGCTTGAGATCTCGGCGCGCCCGGATTGATCCGGACCAGGGGAGCGTCGGCCGGTTTCCGGACTGGCGTGCGCAAAACTGGTGGGGGCGGATCCCTTCAATCTCACCAACCGCGCCCTCCCATTCAGCGCCCTTAATTCTGGCGGCGTGACCCCCACCGAGTACCACGGGTTCATTGGCGCGGCGACCGATACCAGCGAGGTGGGCCGATCTCATCGCGATCCACCTGATGGGTTGACCCGTTCGCGTCCGCTCACTCCAAATCCGAATTGCTCACGAACGCCAGGCGTTTGCCGTCCGGCGACCAGGACGGCACATTCATCGTGCCCTGGCCCCCGTAGACATAGGCGATCACTCTCGGCTGGCCTCCGCTGCTCGGCATCAGACGCAGGTAAACCCTTTTGTAGTACGGATGATCGGTTGCCTTGATGTCCTTGGAGTAGGAAAGAAAAGCGATCCATTTTCCGTCGGGCGAGAGGTGAGGAAACCAGTTGTTGTACACATCACTGGTCACCTGTTCCTGCTCCGTGCCATCCGGTTTCATCCTCCAGAGTTGCATCAACCCCGTCCGCGTGGAGTTGAAATAGATGAACTTGCCGTCCGGCGAATAGTCCGGGCCGTCGTTGATCGTATCGTGAGTGAGCTGGCGTTCCGCACCGCCCGCGGCGGGCACCGTGAAGATGTCGGC
>DATJYI010000277.1:0-2395 GCA_035499635.1 Nitrospiria bacterium
GCCGGCGGGGATGGAGAGATTGAGCTGATCGACCGCGGTCAAGGCGCCGAAGCGGCGGGTCAGCCGCTCCGTCTCAACGGCATGCCGGTGATCAGCGGTCGTCCGTCCGTCGGTCATCAGAGCCATTGTATCGAGATCGCGGCTTCTCCGTAAAGGACTCGATCCGACGCCGCGGTCAAGTCCAGGAAAGAATTACCGGCTCTTTGCGTGGGGAGAGCGGCGTCTCCCCGCTCGGCACACCGACGATGATTGGGGCGACGGCAGAGCAGTCCGGCGGGATGCCAATCCCGGCTTTTACCTCCGGCGCGTTCAGGGCCGGAAGGGCCGAGCCGATGACGCAGGTGCCGAGCCCCATGGCGCAGGCGGCAAGCATCAAATTCTCCGCGGCCAGCCAGCAATCGGCGATGACAAACGGACCGCCGAGGCGGCCGCAGATGACGATGAGCGTGCCCGCGTTGTAGAAAATGTTGAAGTCGGGACTCGCAAATCGGTCGAACGCGTGACCGCCCCGGTCGAGATGGGCGCGGTGCGCCTCCTCGAGAAATAGCGGCTTGGCCCGGTCCGACAGTCGCCTGAGCGCCGTCGCGTCCTGAATGATCGAGAACGCCCACGGCTCCTCGTGCACGGCCGTGGGAGCCCTCACCGCGGCCGCAAGCAGCGCGCGGATGTCGGCCCGGTCGACGGGCTGGGGCGAAAAGCTCCGCACGGACCGGCGTTGATTGATGGCTTCCATGATCGTGGTGAGGGGGAGGGGTTGTGTCATGGCATTCTCCGTGTGGCCGCGAAGCAAGCGCCGCGCATTGCGGTTTGATTTTTCCCGCTTGCCGGTTGTAATCTACGCCCCGGATCAGCCGATTGCAACCGAATGAGAGTCAGAGGATGCCTATCCGTCTTGTTCCGGCTCAGATGATTTCATGATCCGCCATCCGACGGCCTTCTGGAGCATCCAGTCCGATGACCTGCTGCGGCAGATCGGGACCACGCCGCAGGGGCTGACAGAACGGACGGCCCGGCGGCGGCTCAAACGATCCGGCCTCAACCGCCTCAAACCCAAAAAACGCACCGACGCGCCGACGCTCTTGTTGGCGCAGTTCAAAAGTCCCATCATCCTTCTGTTGCTCGTCGCGGCCGGCCTCTCCCTTTCCCTCGGAAACACGAGCGACGCCCTCATCATCCTGGCGATTGTATTCGCCAGCAGCCTGCTCGGTTTCTGGCAGGAGCGCGGGGCGGTCGACGCGCTCGAACGGCTCATGGCGATCGTGGAGGTCAGGACGACGGTCGTGCGCGACCGTCACGAGCGGGAGATCCCGATCGAACACGTGGTGCCCGGTGACCTCGTGATGCTCAAGGCCGGCGACGTCATTCCCGGCGATTGCCAAATCCTCGTCGCGAAGGATCTGTTCGTCGATGAAGCGGCGCTGACGGGGGAGACCTACCCCGTAGAAAAAACGGCCGGCCTCTGCCCCCTTGATGCGCCGCTGGGACGGCGAACGAACAGCCTCTGGATGGGGACGCATGTCGTCAGCGGCACGGCGACGGCCGCGGTGGTGCACACCGGCATCGGGACCGAATTCGGCAAGGTCTCCGAACGGCTGAAGCTCAGGCCGCCGGAGACGGAGTTTGAGCGGGGCGTCCGGCGGTTCGGCTACCTGCTGATGGAGGTGACCCTCCTGCTGGTCTTTGCCATCTTCGCCATCAACGTCTATCTGGCCCGACCCGTGCTTGAGGCGTTTCTCTTTTCCCTCGCGCTCGCCGTCGGCTTGACCCCCCAGCTGCTGCCCGCCATCATCACGATCAACCTCGCCTACGGCGCCAAGCGGATGGCGGCCCGAAAGGTCATCGTCAAACGACTCGCCTCGATCGAAAACTTCGGCAGCATGGAGGCGCTCTGCGCCGACAAGACGGGTACGCTGACCGAGGGACGGGTCCGGGTGCACTCCGTCCTGGACGGGGAGGGACGCCCGAGCGAGAAGGTCCTGCTCTACGCCTTCCTGAACGCCTCGTATCAGACGGGATTCACCAACCCGATCGACGAGGCGATCCGAAACCATCAGCCGCGAGATCTGTCCGGATACAAGAAGTTGGACGAAGTCCCGTACGACTTCCTTCGGAAGCGGCTGAGCATTCTCGTCTCATGCGACCGGGCGCATCTGATGATCACGAAGGGGGCGCTCCAGAACGTGCTGGCCGTCTGCGCGTCGGCCGAGACCTCCGGCGGAGCGATCGTCGATCTGGCGACGGTGCGGCCCGCGATCCAGCAGCGGTTTGACGCGCTCGGCAACCAGGGGTTCCGCGTGCTGGGCGTCGCCTATCGACAGATGGGGAACGGCGCGCCCATTACGAAAGAGGACGAAGCCGGCATGATTTTTTCCGGGTTTCTTGTCCTCTTCGATCC
>DATJYI010000278.1:0-3592 GCA_035499635.1 Nitrospiria bacterium
AGAGGTTGTTGCGCGGTACTGAACAGCTCATAGAGTGTCAATAGCACCGCCTGGGCCAGATTGTATGAGGGAGCGGGGACGGCCATGGGGAGCCGGACGAGCCGGTGGCACAGCGCGATCTCTTCGTTGGTCAGTCCGTTCTGTTCCGAACCGAAAACGACGGCGATCCGACCGCGCCGCAGCGCGGCCAGAAGGCTCCTGCGGGCCGGGGAAATGAGCTCAGCCGGCCCGTAGCCGCGGTGCGCTCGCGCCGTGGTGCCGACGACGCAACGGTAGGACGCTACCGCCTCGGCCAGCGTGGCGGTCACGGTGGCCTGCTTCAACCGTTCCTGCGAGCCGTAGGCGAGTTGATGGGCCTCCGGCGCGAGATGATCGCAAGGAGCGACCAACACCAGCCGACCCGCCCCGAGATTCGTCATGGCTCGAGCGGCGGCGCCAATATTGCCCGGTCGGAGCGGACGAACGAGCACGACATCGACGCGCCGCATCAGCAAGGCCGCCCGGTGCCTGGTGACCGTCATTGGAGGCGTTGAATCGAGCGTTGAAATTCGCGGTGCAATCTGCTCGTCAGGGGGCCCGGCCTGCCAGTGCCGATGCACCGTCCCTCCACACGCGTCACCGGCATAATTTCATAGCTGGTGTTGGTCAGAAACAGCTCGTCAGCCGTCTGCAACTCCCGCGGGAGGAAGAGGCCTTGCCGCACGGGAATTTTGAGCCGTCGGGCCAGATGGAGGATTACCTTGCGCGTGATCCCTTCGAGCAGCCCTGTCCGGGGTGAAGGCGTGTACAGCACGCCGTCCCGTACAAAAAACAGGTTGCTGGTCGTGCCTTCGCACAACTGACCGTCCGAGCTCAGCAAGAGGGCGTCATCGGCGCCCCGGCTGGATGCGTCCCGCTTGGCCAGAATGCCAATCAGATAATTGAGGCTTTTGGCATGCGGGGGCACCGCACTCGAGGGAGCCCGTCTGATCCCGGCGATGACGACGCTCAATCCCCGGCGGATCCGCATGTCAGAGTATCCCGTGAACGGGCGGGCGACGAGGATGACAGTCGGGCGAACCGCAGCGGGCAGGTCGAGACCCGCAGGACCGATTCCTCGTGTAATGGTCAGACGGACAATGGCGTCATGCAGATGATTGGCCGTCAACACCGCCGCCATCTGTCGGCGAAACCAGCCGGCGGAATGCGGCAGCCGGAGCCCGATGGAACGGGCGGAGCGTTGCAACCGGCGCAGATGGTCCTTGAGCAGGAACGGATGGCCGTTGTAAATTCTGAACGTCTCGAAGATTCCGTCGCCGTACAGCAGCCCCCGATCAAAGATCGAGACGCGGGCCTCCGTGGCGCGCTGGAGACGGCCGTTCACGGAGACGATTCCCGAGAATCCTTTAAACGGTTCAGGCGCTGGACAGGGCGTCTCTGATCGCTTGGGCTTTGTAGAGCGTTTCGTCATATTCTCGAGCGGGATCGGAATCAGCGACGATCCCGGCGCCGACGTGGAAGCAGCCGGTCTGCTCCTGTGCAATCAGCGTCCGGATGACAATGTTCAGGTCCATGTCGCCGGAAAAACTCACATAACCGATCGACCCGCTGTACGGCCCCCGTCCGACCGGCTCCAGCTCATCGATAATCTCCATGCAACGGACCTTGGGCACGCCCGTGACGGTGCCGCCGGGGAAGACAGCCTGAAACAGATCCGCCCAATCCTTGCCGGGATGGAGGCGTCCGGTGATGTTGCTGACCAGATGGGTGACGTGGGAGTAGCGTTCGGTGACCATCAGCTCATCCACTTTGATGCTGCCGTAGTCGCAAACACGGCCCAAGTCGTTGCGTTCAAGATCGATCAGCATCAGATGCTCAGCACGTTCTTTGTCGCTCGACAGCAGCTCCTGGGCGAGGGCGAGATCCTGCCGCCGCCCCGTCCCCCTCGGTCTCGTGCCCGCGATCGGTCTGGTTTGCACGTGTCTGCCATGCAGAGACACGAGCCGTTCCGGAGACGCGCTTACCACGCGAACAGCACCAAAATCCAGGAAGGCCGCGAACGGCGAAGGATTGATTGCGCGCAACCGTTCGTAGATCGTCCACGGCTCCAACGCGCCGAGGTCGACGGTGAAACGGTGGGCCAAATTGGCCTGAAAAATGTCGCCTGCCGCAATGTAGCGCAAACACCGTCGCACCAGTGACTCATATTCGGACTGTGTCTGGCCCGCTATGACTGTAACGGGACGTGGGGCGTTCTCCGCACACCGTAACCGGGTGGCGTCGGCGTGACGCTCCAGTGCGCGGAGGATCGCACCCGTGAGCGGCGCACCGGCGTCGTTGTACGGGGCATGAGCGATCGTCAGGCGGGCCTGTTGATGATCGAAGACGACCACCGTGCCCGTCAGATACAGATCCAGGTCCGGCAGGGCCGGGTCCCTGGGGGCGTTTCGGGGCAGCCGTTCAAATCCGTGCACAAGATCGAATCCGAAATAGCCGACGGCGCCTCCCAGAAACGGGGGATGGTCCGGGGACGACGGCGGCATCGCGTGGTGAGAGAGCAGGGAGCGGAGAAAAGGCAGCGGCCGGCTGTGGACCGTTCCGTTCACTCTTCCACTGAGCGTGATGGCGGAGCCCGTGCCTCGGACCCTCAAAAACGGGTTCAGGGCGATAAAGGAGTAGCGGCCCGTCTGGCCGGTCGTTTGTGCGCTTTCCAACAAGGCCACCGTCCGAAGGGTTGGATCGGCCCTCAGGCGTCGAAAGGCTTCAACCGGGGTCAGGTCTCCCGCAGGCAGCGTCGTAAGCGTCCGAGGCGGGATCATGAACCGCTTGAGGGGTGCAGAAAACCGGACGCCGGTCCGGCGGATTGAGCCCGGCGGGCGCCGGTCCATCTGCCCGGAAACTTTGACAGTTTGTGCATGGGCGACTATACTGAGTTTACGCGCCGGACAGACGGGATTGCCACAGTTTTTTTAATCGGTCATGGAACCGACTCTTCCCCAAGAATCCCATAACGACGTTGACCCGCAGAAGCTCAAGGACGCCCGCGAGCTGATGCTTCAGTTCGTCAAAACCGCCAAAACGGTCAGGCTCTACCTCGCCAACAATTCAATGCGCCAAAAGTTTATCACCGACCTGTTTGAGCGGTTCGAACTCTACCTGCGCGCCCATGGCGCCTTGCGGCTGAAGGTGCGACAGCACGCGTTTGCGGTCGATGGTGAAGTGGTGTACGAACAGGAGGGCCGTCAGGACAATCTGGCGTTCCGGTGTTACGTGGACGGGATTACCGAGCTGACATTTCAAGAGGGACTGGAGTTGTCGGAGCTGGTCCAATTTCTTGAAGTGGTGGGAAGCGATCTGGATCCCAACGCGATGGACGACGATCTGGTCAGCCTGCTGTGGAAACGGGACCTGCCCCATATCACAACGGTGGTGGTCGACGATCTGCCGGAGCAGCCCGATATTCTCCCCGATCAAGTCGAACTGAAGGCGCCGGATCTGCAGTCGATGGTTCGGCAGGAAGCGGCGAGCCTCCCCCCCGCTGCGTTTGAAGGCCCCAAACGGCTCGAACATCCGATGGTCATCTTCAAGCTCACCGAAGAGGAGATTCAGCAAC
>DATJYI010000279.1:0-8251 GCA_035499635.1 Nitrospiria bacterium
CGGCTGCTGGTGAAGCCGAATGCGCATGCTCTGACGGGGATGATCAATGGGCTGGATCTGGGGAGCCTCAACGTCCCGCTCGCGGTTCGACAACCGCTGGACGCATTGATGAAGCATACGTCGCCGGTCGGGGGAGAGCTGGCGCCGCGTTACACGGTGACGCTGAAGATGGGAAGGCAATTGGAGCCGTGGATCGCGGACGTCAAATCTCTTGCGGGGTCGTCAGACGGTTCCGAATCGGGAATTCCTTGATGCGTAAAACAGGCCGGGAGGGAATCTCCCGGCCTGTTTCGTCTCTGGCGGCGGTCTGCCGTTACGGCAGGTAGATGATATTCTCCCACGAAAAGACGGTCGGCGAGTCGGGATCGATCGTCAGCTTGAGCCATTCGCTGGGATGGTTCGTGGAGCCCTGCACGGTGATGCGCGTCAGGTTCGGGACGGGTTGGGTCCCGTGGACTGGGAAGAGGACCGCGCCGCCGGTGCAGCCGGTGGTCGTCGTCGTATCGACACAGTCGGTCCGGTCGGCCGGATCGAGCGGCCGGTCGACGTGGTAGAGGTGCGAATCGCCGTTGAGCAGGAGGACCGGACGGCGGAAGTCGGCCGCATATTTGGCCAGCGCCTGGACAAACCCGTCATAGCCGTTGAGGCCGTCCCCGCCCGGCTCCAGCGCCGACAGATCCCACATGTCTGCTTGAATCGCGATCACGACCGCCTTGACTTTAATGGCTTTGGCCATGTGAAACGCCCGTGTCAGCCAATGCAGATTGGCGGCGTTCCGCTCCGCCACTTCCTGCAGACGGGCCGGCTCGTTCAGAAAGGGCGAGCCGGCGCCCCCGTTCCAGGGCAGGCCGTCGTTGTTGGAGCCGGGGACGTTCAGCGTGATGAAGAGCACCTGCGACTGCATCCACATGACGTTCTCGACGAACTGTGCATCGCCGTCCTCGCCGTCCTCATCCCGATCCCCCTGTGACAGGACTCTCATGGCGCGGCCGCCGAGGGTCAGGCCCGGGTTCGCGAAAAAGAGGCTGCGGATGGCCGCCAGTTCGTTCAATGGATAACCGCTGGTCAATTCCTTCGTTTTGTGGCAGTCGGTCCATTCATTGTCGCCGGGCGTGTAGACGAGCGGGTCATTAAATTGCTGGAAAATATTGAAGATGCCTTGATTCCATCCGGGATCGGCGCCGGCCGGAATCGGGTTCAAGCCCGCCCCGGTGCAGGGCATGCTTCCCGAATGAATGTCGCCGACGTGGATCACGAGGCGCACGTCCGGGTCGGTGTTCACTGAATTGAGCAGCAGGGGCGCGTCGGCGAGCAACGTCGTGCTATACGGCCAGTCGCCGAAGACGGCCACCGTCAGCGGCTTGTCCGGACGCCCCGCGATCGCCGTACCGGTCAAAGACGACAGCAACAGAGCGAAGATGACTGCCAGGACTCTCACTCCGCGATTCATCGGTGTTCCCCCCTGGTTGATAGGCGATTGTTTTTCCGCAACTCCGGATCGATCATAGCCTGGACGTGATTACTACGTAGTCAAGGCACTGTTAAATTTGCTACAGTGCGGGGGGTCGTTTCCGGGAAAAGAACGGCACGGCGGATGAGTGAATACAAGCGGATTCAGGATCAGAAGGGAAATGGCGGATTAGGAGGAAAAGGCGAATTTGAGGGCGGAAAAAGGATGTTGAATTATAAAATGCGCCTATTTGGATTAGAAAGATTGAGCAAATGAGTGTATAAATATAGAGATTGAATTCCGGAGGGGCGGGTTGTCTCAGATGTTCAACATGAGGGGGGCGGAGAGCCTGTGGCTCATGGCGGCGATGGCGTGTGCGGCGGTGGCCGGATGTGCGCCGCAGATGATTGCTCTTTCGGCGGCCGACCGGCACCTGGTGCAGAAACAGCCGACGCTCGTCATGGTCTATTATGAGCCGCCGCCTTTCTCGATCACTCATCCCGGTCTTATCGACGCCAGCATGGTGTTCGGCTCGCACGGGGTTGGCTCCGGCACCGTGGCGGCCACCGAATCCGGCCGGAATATGGTTGACGCGTATGGCTTGCAGGATCCCGCTCCCGCCATCGGCCGCGACGTCTCATTGGGCATCACGACGTCGCTGAATATCCGGGGCATGGCCGCCGATACGGTCCCGCTCGGGAACGACGAGATGGCCACGCTGCAAGATGCCCACGGCGACGCGATCGTGGCCGATTTCAAAACTCTGGACTGGGGATTGACGGAGCGAAAAGGCCAATACTCCCTCCGGTACACGGTGCGGTCGCGTCTGCTCGATCTGCGAACGGAGCGCGTCCTCTGGCAGGGGTTGTGCGAATACGGAAAGCAGGCGGAGCCGATGGCTCACCGGCTGCTCGAGTTGACGGCCAATGACGGGGGGTTTCTCAAGCAGATCTTAAGCGATGCGGCGTCGGTCTGCGCGGAGGTGTTGTTGTTCCAATTTCGGGAGAATGGGGGCAGTTGAATAAGGGCAACGCGGATGATCAGAGAAAGGGCGGAGTAAGGATTTGGAATAAGAAAGCCAGGTGATGTGGGATGGAACGTGCCGTCGTACCATGCGTCCCGGCTTGGATGATGTAATCGCTTCTTCAGCAATGGCCCTGCCGCGCAACACGGGAAATGCGCAGTCCCTGATCATTTCCTATCTGACCCTCAGAAAGCTGGTCGGGCTCCTGGGGGCGGGGTTGCCGTTCATCATGGCGCTGGGCGGGTGGCTCCTCTTCCGGACGGCGATCCAGCCGTCCATCAGCGGCTATTACTATACGGGCATGCGGGACGTCCTTGTCGGCATCCTGTGCGCGATCGGCGTCTTTCTGGTCTCCTACCACGGGTACAATCCGGCCGATTTCATCGCGGGAAAGCTGGGCGGCCTGTTTGCGTTCGGGATTGCGTTGTTCCCGACGACGCCCGATGCGGACGCGTCGCCTCACGACCGGTTGATCGGAGAGGCGCATCTGACCTGCGCCGCGCTGTTCTTCCTGACGATCGCCTGTTTCTCGCTCTTCCTCTTCACAAAGACAGATCCCGACAGGACGCCGACCGCGAGAAAGCGGCAGCGAAACAGGATCTATCTCATCTGCGGGTGCGTCATCCTGGCGTGCCTTGCGCTGATCGCGATCAATCTGATGCAGGAGGGCGGCGCAATCATACCGGAGGCCGTTCATCCGGTCTTCTGGCTGGAAACGGCCGCCAACCTGGCCTTCGGCATCTCCTGGATCGTGAAGGGGGAGGCGATATTAAAGGATGAAGAAGTGAAGAGTGAGGAGTGAATATGGAGGGGTAAGGAGAGAGCACGTGAGGCGTCAGGCGTGAGGGGTAAAGGCGGATTGGAAATGAAAGCGCGGATCATGAAAGAAAGTGCGGATTAGGGGATAAGGGGTAAGGGCCAAAAACGCGAAGGACAAGGGATTTCGAATGTAGGGGCGATTCGCTGAATCGCCCGCATGATAAACAGATCGACCGGGACAGACACCATGTCCCGATCTTCTGCGAACCACCGGAGGAGGCATGATGGCACGAGGCGAAGAGCAGCATAATACGGAGCAACAGGAACGGATGGTTCGGAGGCAGGTGTCGCCCGACTTCCTGAATCCAATGCACGAATGGCGCCGGCTTTTCGCCGAGGCGTGGGGCACGTTCCTGCTGGTTCTCGTGGCGGCTGGCGGCGGAGTGGTGGCCGCGAGAAGCGGCGGGGCGGTCACGCTGGGCATGAGCGTGGCGGCGCCCGGGCTGATGGTGATGGCCATCATCTATTTTATGGGCACGGTGAGCGGGGCGCATCTGAATCCGGCCGTCACGCTGGCCTTTGCCGTGCGGCGGAACTTTCCCTGGCGCCGCGTGCCGGGCTATCTGCTCGCGCAGCTGGTTGGTGGACTCGCGGCGGCCGTTTTCCTCAGGGCCCTGTTCGGCACCGCGGGAGCGTTGGGGGCGACCGTGCCGGGCGGCAACATTGGCGACGGGACGGCGCTGGCGATGGAGGTGGTGTTGACCGCCGGGTTGGTGAACACGATCCTCGGCACGGCCTCGGGAGCGCGCAACATCGGCGCGAACGGCGCCATCGCCGTGGGGGGCTACATCGCGCTGGCGGGATTGTGGGCGGCGCCGATCAGCGGCGCGTCGATGAACCCGGTTCGGTCGTTCGCGCCGGATCTGTTGCGCCTCGATCTGGGCACGACGTGGATCTACGTGGCGGGGCCGCTCCTCGGCGCGCTGATCGGCGTCGCGTTCGAGTGGATACTGAAGGGCAAGCCGACCACGGCCGGGACGCTGGCGGCGCAAGGGTTGCTGGGCATTGAAGAATAGAAGGCGGATGAGAGAGGCAAGGGCGGCATAAATGCAGGGGCGGATCAGATAAGAAAGGGCGGATTAGGAATAAAGGGGAAAGGGAAGAGGCGAACGAGTACGACGAGTGCATGATCGACGCCATGATTCGCAGAATCTTCGTCTCCCAGAGCCTGGTCGAAGTCGAGGCGCTGAAAGCGCGTCTTGAGCAGGCCTCCATTCCGTGCTTCATCAAGAATCGATATTCGTCCATGCTGGCGGGCGACGTGCCGTTTGCGGAAGTCTTTCCGGAGCTGTGGGTGATCAATGAGGAGGATGGCCCGCGCGCGAAGGAGCTGCTGGCGCTCTGGAGGGAGCGACCGGCGCCGGGCACTCCAGACTGGACGTGCCGGCGGTGTGGAGAACGGCATGAGGCGCAATTTACCTCCTGCTGGAAATGCGGCGCCGAACGGGAAGAGCCGTGGAGCGGAGTGAAGCAGGATTAAGAGGTATAGGGGTACAGCGTATGAGAAGAGCCAAGGCGGAAAAAACAGCAGGCATCTTGTCCCGCCATCCTTGCTCCGCTCTTTTCTCACACATCCGCTCGGCCTTTTATCCCTTCTTCTGTGCGCCGGACCCAGTCGCCCAGGAGCGGCGAGACGGCGGCGGCGACGGCCGCGCCGTCGATGAGCGTCCGGTTGATCAGCCCCACGACGGCCAGACGGTCAAGCACCGATTTGGGCACGCGCCCGCCGGCGTCATCCTTCAAATCCTGAAGCTCCACCCAGGTCTTTGCCTGAACGAGCTGCGCGATGACGTCGCGTTCGGCCGGACTGTCGGCGGCGCTCCACAACTCGGCAAAGAAGGTATCGAAGTCCCGCTTCGGCCCTTCCACCATCCGTGCCAGGAGGTAGGGATGGCCGCCGGAGAGCTCCGCGACCCATTCGAGTTCCGAGAGCGGCACGTCATCCGACCAATGGCACTTCAGGAAGAGGCGCGCCTCCTTCGGCGGCAGGACGATCAGCGGATAGTACCGGACGGGGTCGGTGAACGCCGGCTGGTTGGCCATGGCCCATTCGCCCCAGCGGGCGTCACCCGCCCAGACGCCGCCGGCCAGTGACATTTCGGAATGCCGCACCGCCTGACTGATTCCATTGATGAACGGCGCCGGATCGGGCAGCAGCCGCTCGCAGCCGTCGATGAGCAGAAGGACGGGGCAGTGCATGGCGGAAGCGCCCCCACTCAATTCATTCAGTTTGATGTGCGCCGGATCGGGGCGCGGCCCGGTTGCGAAGTCGACCTGGATGACGCGGAAAGCGTCGGCGCCGGCCGCCGCGATTTGATGAAGGAAGGTGGTTTTCCCCATCCGTGGTCCTCCGGCGGCCACGGCCGAGCCGCCGGGGCCGAGATGGCTCAGCAGATTTTTGACCATCGCCTCCCGGCCGAGTGCCTGGTTCATATCGGATAGCAATCGTGGTTAAATGACGAATTGGGCGTCGTAGAGCGACGCATAGGCGCCTTTCGAAGCCATGAGGCTGTCGTGGGTGCCCTGCTCCGCGATCCGGCCGTCGACGATCACGAGCACCCGGTCGGCGTTGCGCAGCGACGACAGCCGGTGGGCGATGATCAGCGTCGTCCGGTCGCGCGTGAGCAGGTCGAGCGCTTCGCGGATCTTCACCTCGGTTTCGATGTCGATGTTCGACGTGGCCTCGTCAAAGACGATAATGGGCGGATCCTTCAACAATGCGCGGGCGATGGCGATCCGCTGCTTCTGGCCCACGGAGAGCTTGACGCCGCGTTCGCCGACCCAGGTGTCGTACCCCTCGGGCAGCTGCATGATGAACTCGTGCGCCCGCGCGCCCTTCGCCGCGTCGATCATATCCGCTTCGGGCATCTCCGCACCGATGAGATCGGCGTCGAAGATCCCGGCGCCATTGGACTCCAATGCCGATGGGGCGACCCACCGGGCGGCCCGCGCTTCAAGCATGCCGGATTTCCCATACAAGATGTTGTCCCTGACGGTGCCGTTGAAGAGGAACGGCTCCTGGTGGACGATGCCGATCTGCTCGCGCAGGTAGTGGAGCGTCAGCCCG
This sequence comes from Nitrospiria bacterium, assembly GCA_035499635.1. Classification (GTDB taxonomy): domain Bacteria; phylum Nitrospirota; class Nitrospiria; order JACQCE01; family JACQCE01; genus JACQCE01. The sequence continues at coordinate 6,361 of DATJYI010000279.1, forward strand.
CGGATGTCCCGGCCGTCCAGCGTGATCCGCCCCGCAGAAACGTCATGGTAGCGCATCAGCAGCTTGATGAGCGTGCTTTTGCCGGCACCGCTGGGCCCCACCAGCGCGATCCGCTCGCCGGCCCGGGCCTCGAAGCTGGCGTCGTGGATCACCTCCAGTCCGGGCCGGTAGGCGAACGAAACCTCTTCGAACCGGATCGTCCCCTCCGAGCGGACCCGCGGATCGCGGGCGTCGGGCAGATCAACGACGGCCGGCCGCTCATCCAGGATTTCAAACACGCGGGCGCCTGCGGCCAGGGCGTGCTGGGCCATCCGGTTGATCGTGTGGATCTGGTTGATCGGCGTGTAGAAGAGGGCCAGATAGCCCAAGAAGGCCACGAGCGTGCCGAGGGTGATCTCGCCGTCGCGCACGGCGTGCGCGCCGAACCAGAGCGTCATGACGGTGCCCCACGACGCAAGGAAGACCATGCCGGGGGAATAGAGCGACCAGAGCCGCATCGCCTGCAGGTTGGCCCGGCAGAAGGCCCGGTTCAGCGCGCTGAACCGGCCCAGCTCATACCCCTGCTGATTGAAGCCCATCGTCTCTCGAATGCCGGAAAAATGATCCTGGATGAGGGCGTTGAGCCGGGCCGACTCCTCGTGGATCCGTTTGAAGTAGGGCCGGCTCTTCGTGGTGAAGAAGAGGCCGCCGGAGACGAGCAACGGGATGGGGAGCAGGGCGATCAGCGCCAGCTTCCAGCTCAGAAGCAACAGGACCGTCAGAATGCCGGCCAGCGTGAAACAGGCGATGACGCCGGCCTCGATCCCATCGATGAAGAGACTCTCCAGATTGTTCACGTCGCTGACCACGCGCGACATGAGCTCGCCCGTCGAGCGGTTCTCATAGTAAGTGATCGATTGGCGCTGCAACGCCCGGTAGACGTCCTGGCGCATGTCGTAGATGACCCGCTGCTCCAGCCGGTTGTTGAGCCGGATCCGGCCGAGCGTCAACAGGCTCTTCACCAGATAGGCCGCCGCCAGCCCGAGCGCCAGCCAGGGCAGCCAGTCCAGGTGGCCGCCCCGGATCACGCCGTCAATGATGGTCTTGATCAGCCATGGGGGGGCCAGCTCCACCAGGGTGATAAGGACGGCCGCCCCCAGCGTGAGCGACGCGGTTGTGCGGTAGGGGCGGAGGTATCGAAGGACGCGGAGAAGAGGACGCATTCGGTATAGGATAGCAAATCACCGCGGTGAATGTCAGTGCGTGTATCAAGAAAAGAGTGTGCGGATTGTAGGGGCGACCCGCCGGGTCGCCCGTACAAGGCGTTGTCGGATCATTGCCAGGCCCCCCTTCCTTGATCCTCCCCCTCGAAACGGCGTATGATCGGCTCATGTGCGGGCGGTTTTCAATGGCGGTCGATCTGTCGGCCGTGCTCAGGCGCTTTCTGGTCACGCGCGCGCCTCAGTCCGTCCCTCCCCTCTACAATATCGCCCCGACCCATCAGGCGCCGGTGATTCTCAACGAGGACGGGCGGGTGCTCGAGCTGCTCCGGTGGGGGTTGATCCCCTCCTGGTCGAAGGATCCGGCCATCGGCTATAAGATGATCAACGCGCGGGCGGAGACGCTGACGGAGAAGGCGAGCTTCAAGCGGCCGTTTCAGCGCCAGCGCTGCCTGGTGCCGGCGGACGGTTTTTACGAATGGAAATTCACCAGAACGGCGCAGGGAAAGATTCCCATGCGGATCAGATTGAAATCACAGGCGACCTTTGCGATGGCGGGACTGTGGGACCGGTGGAAGGATCCGCACGGGAAGGAGATCAAGAGCTTTACGATCATCACGACGGAGGCGAATGAGGCGTTGCAGCCGATTCATGACCGGATGCCGGTGATTTTGAGGCCGGAGGGCGAGGAG
>DATJYI010000280.1:0-3140 GCA_035499635.1 Nitrospiria bacterium
ATGTCGCGATCCTGGTCCTGTTGTTGACCCCGGCGCTTTTTGTGCTCGCCAGCAGAGTGCTTCGCGCGTTCAAATATCACCAAATCGGCCCTCGACTGCTCGAGTTTCCACACACCATCGCACGCTATACCGCCTCTCCCCTGCCGCTCCTTCAAACTGTTCTGCTCTCCCTGATCATCCAAACCATCACGATTCTGATCTATTTTGCATTAACTCGAGCGCTCCACCTGACGATCCCCTTGGCCGACCTGTTTCTCTTTTTCCCGATCATCAGCATGATCGCCATGATCCCCATCTCGCTCGGGGGATTGGGATTGCGCGAAGGCGCCAGCCTCTACCTGTTTCAAAAGGTGGGGGTGGACATGGCCCATGCGATGGGACTCTCGCTGGCCTGGTACCTCATCCTCATCGGCACCGGCGCGGTCGGGGGCGCGATCTTCGCCCTGCGGGATTTCAAACACCGCCCGCCTTCGACTCCCTCATCGATCAGATCGCACGCCGGCAGGCAAGAGACCGGCGGGTAGTTCTCGGTGAGGAATCTGCCCTCTGAAGATAAGAAAGAGGGCGCAGAACACGCTCTCCTTCCCTGGAGCCGCTAGAGCGGCACACGATCCTACTGCTCGCCCTGTAATCGTTTTCTGCCGAAATAGCCGTATTGGCGGAGCAGAGGAAAGGTCAGCGCCGTCACCAACGACCGGTGACTCCTCTTCATATTGAGCACCCAGTCGGTGTCCGGTTTCACATCGATCATCCCCTGCTTGAACCGCATGGGATTGCCCGCCACGGTGTGATTGGGCTTCAGGGAGGCCTTTGCATCATTCATGAATTGCAGCCCGGGGAAGGGCAGCCCCAAAGTCGATAAAATCTGTGCAAGGGTCTCCAGAGGATGGTCGGCGAAGTCTTCGTAGCGGATGCGCAGATAACGCGGATTGATCCGCGTGAATTGCTGAAGGGACAGGTTCATCACCAGATATTCCGACGCGCAGAGGAAGGGATTGTAGTTCGGCATCGGTTCCCGTTTGTCCGTCACTTCCGGCTTGAACCATTTTTTCTGCCACGAGAAGGCGACGGCGCGGCTGTCGCGGACCAGATGAATGGGATAGAGGTCGATCTCCGGCATGCGGTTCAGAATCACGCCGTGCGTCGGATATTTGGATGAATCGACAACAACCGAGCAGCCTGAGACGCGCTGAACCGCCCGGTAGAGCCGGCCCAGAACGCCGGCATACTCTTCCACCCGCCGTTGGAATCCCGGCGGCCACGACCGGAGCATCAGGAGCGGCAGGCGGCTCCAATGGTCGACCGACTGTTTGAGGGCCAGCATCGCTCCGGCATCGATATTCTGAAATCCGCCAAACGCCTCCTCGCCGACCGCGCTCCAGAATTCGCACTCCGGAACCGGCCTGCCGCAGCCGCAGAGTTGACGTTGTCCCAGCCCTTTTTCCCAGAGATGGCGGATCTCCCCAACGGAAAAATAACCATTGATCTGCCCGAACAGCCGGTCGAGCAGCGTGCTGCCGGTTCTGCTGGACCCTCCAATATAGAGCACTGTAATCCGGCCATCGTTCATGGCTGTCGCCCAACACATTGAGGCCGTTCGTGGGTCACTGTTGTCAGGGGGTCGGGGTTATGCGGTCCCATGCGACACGCAACGAACAGCGGTCAGGTTTACGGTTTTTGGCTTCGGCCGCCGGCGCCGGACGACCGGCCTGAGGAGCGCGCCGTGTCCCGGGCGGAGGACGCGCCATCCCCGCGGTCGTCTTCCGCACGATCAACGCCCGCGTCCCGCAAGGCGACGGCGCGCACGATTTGGGTGATCTGGTGATCGACGGTTTCCAGCCTCACATAGATCCTGAACAGGAGAAACACAATGAGAATCACGCTGAGGTACAGCGCCAGATCCGTTCCACGTTTGATGCCTACTACACGGGCCGCCACGACGGCGCTTTCCGGAAAGAGCACCACGCCGGCGAAACCGGCCCACAGACAGAGCCAGAGCAGAAACGCCGGCCGGCCGATTTTTTTCTGTCGGAACCAGAGGACCGCGACGACCATGGCCAGAACGGCCAGCGACAGCAGAAACGTTTGCGCAACCGTGATCATGCTTGACGAACCAGCTTGGAGAGGATCAACCGGAAGAGGGTCTTCAAACCGACACTGAATCCCTGCCCTTTCGATAGTGAATAGTCCGTATAAATCGCCTTGATCGGAACATCGACCGAGCGGAGATGAAGACGCTTGACTTCGCCGCACATCTCGGAGTTGACCTCATACTTGCTGGTCGTGATGCGGATCCGCCCCGCCGCCGACCGGGAAAAGGCGCGCAAGCCCGACTGGGAATCGGTCGTCCGCGACGCCAGCAGCGCCCAGGTAATCCAATTCGCCAGGTGATTGGCCACTTGTCGTGTCCAGGGCATGCCCCCCGGATCGATCATCCGGCTTCCGATCACCACATCGGCGCGGCCACTGCGGATCGGTTCAATCACATTCTTGATGTCTTCCGGCGCGTGCTGGCCGTCGGCATCGAACGTCACAACCACGTCGGCCCCCAGCCGGAGCGCGGCCTCAAACCCCGTTCCCAGGGCTCCCCCCACCCCCCGATTGAGCATGTGGCTGATGACCATCGCCCCCCTGGACCGGGCGATCTCCTTTGTGTTGTCTGAGGAGCCGTCGTCCACCACGATGACGTGCTTCTCAATCCCGGGCAGCTGAACCTTTGTCACCTGTTGAATAACCCGGCCGATCGTCCTTGCTTCATTGTAGGCAGGAATGAGAATGGCCAGTTTCATGGACGACCGCCCGTCGATGGATACCTGTGTGAAGTGCGCACAACCCTCGCAAATTCCCCGACATGCCTTGTCATATTTTACTTCATGCCGGTGCGGAGTCAATCCATTTCTTGGCTGAAATCGCTCCTCGACCCGTCCGATCGCGCCCGCAAGCCGCCGGTTGAGCGGCTTTCCCACCCGGTTCTGGTGTTCGGGGAGATGCAAAGGATACGGTATAATGTTGCCCGCTGATGACTCCTTCGGTAAATGGTAGACTCTTGACGATCACCGCAGAAATTGTGGCTGACCAATGATGACAGTGTCGCTCTGTTCAATTTTCTTCGTCTCTGGCGCCTCCGCGCTCATCTTCGA
>DATJYI010000281.1:0-4441 GCA_035499635.1 Nitrospiria bacterium
CGGCGCCAACCGATGGATCAGGTCCATCAGGGCGGCGCCCTGCACCACCATCACAAACGTATTCCAGAGTCCTCCGTTGACAATCAGCTGCTCGGCGTCAGGACGGCCCGGCTTTTCCACAAAACGGATGACCCGTTTGACTCCGCCGACGCCATCCATTGCCCGCCGCCCCGGCAGCATGTAGCCGTACTCCGACTCCGGCGCCTGCGGCTCAATACCCAGCAGGAGCAATTGGGCCGGATTCTGTTCCACGGCCCTGAAGGCCAGATCAACATAACCCAAAAAGAGAGCCTCCTCCGGTATGTAGTGATCCGAGGGAAAGATCGCCACAGCCGAATCGGGACAGCGGGCGATCAAATGCAGCAACGGCAAAAGAATGCCGGGGCCCGTCTCTTTGTTCTCCGGCTGGACGATGACCGTGCCTGGTGGCCGGCCGGTCAGTTGCATGGCGGCCTCGGGAAATTCCAAATGATGGCGCCCCACTACGGTGAAGAGCTGGTCGGGCGGAATCAGGCATTCGACCCGGCGGACCGTCTGTTCCAGCAACGACCGGCGGCCCCCAAACCTGACATATTGCTTGGGCAGGGTGTCACCCCGCAAGTGATGAATGTACGGTTGAAGCCGTTTGCCATCCCCAGCCGCCAGGATGATGCCGGATCGAATCACGTTCATATCCCTGCCATTCGAACAATTATGTCTGCTGGATGACCCGCCGGCCGTCGAAGCCCATCGCGTCAATTCACCCTGTTTCGCAACGCCGCCTCGACTGCCGTTTTCAACTCCTCCATTTTGAACGGCTTGCGCAGATAGGCGAAGAAATCGGTATGATAGGACTTCACAACTTCCGGTTCATCGGCATAGGCAGTGATGGCGATCACCGGCACGGTCGGATAACGCTCCTTGACGATCGCCAGCAGCCCCCTTCCACTAACGCGGGGCATTTTCAGATCGGTGATGATCAAATTGAATCCGCCCGTGGAAGCCGCCTGAGACAGTTTCTGCGCTCCCTCGGCTCCATCGACCGCCTGGGAGACGAGATAGCCGGCCTCCGTCAACTCATCCATCAACAAGGCACGCATGGCCGCATCATCTTCGACAAGAAGAATTCGAGGATGAGTGTTAAATCCATTTCTGCCCGTCATATCTGAACTTCCCCTTATTCAGAGATGCAAAAACTGTGCAAGCGTGGTGACGAAATGTCGATAGACCGATTATTTTTATATAACAGAAGGTTGGAGATTCATTGCTCCTACTATCGATCCCGGATTGAATAGCATAGTGGGGAGTTTTGCCACAGAAGATCACTCAGTATGGGGCGATCTGCTCCAATCGAATCTTCCACCCGCCAGTGTCCCGAACGGTCGGCGAGCATCGTGATATCCACACGGTCTACCTTCGTCAGACTCACCGGCCGTTGAGCTCATGGGCCGGTGCCTTGGAATCATCGATACGACCGTCGTCGACCAGGGATGATAGTCCTCCATGTTCGTGGAGATCGCGCAGTACAGTCGCCCCCTTGAGACTCTGGGCAGCATGTTTATGCGTTGTCCAGTCTGGATCGCAAATATTCAGCCAACGCGACGGCGTTGTTGTGTTCCGGATCCCGGGCGGCGTAGAGCAGAGTCACGTCACCGCACCGAGCCGCCTCCAGAAGAGGGCGCCAGGCGGACGGGCTCCTCGCCAATTCGGCGTGGTAACGGCGCCGGAAGAGGGCCCACTTCTTCGGGTCGTGTCCGAACCAGCGGCGCAACGCGGCGCTGGGCGCCGCCTCCCTGCACCACTGATCCAACCGCAACGCCTCCCGTGCAACACCGCGAGGCCAGATGCGGTCGACCAGCATGCGGACGCCGTCGTCACGCGCAGGCGGCTCGTACACCCGCTTGACCTTGATCATTTCTTCGACACCACCATATCATTCGCCGGGCGGACGATCCGCCATCCGACGAGCCGTACACAACGATCGCGTGCGGGCAGGCGTCTGTCGGCCGTCGCACGGCCGCTACAACGGTTTGCCAAACTCTTCCGGATTCCTGTCAGACTTCGCCTTGCAGGCCATAATACGTTCGCCCCTTATACTGCGTGGTGGCGGCCGCCTTCTTCTCGTCCACATGCATGCCGCACACGGAATCTTTCGCCATGCTCTTCACCCCCTTTCACGGCCGGGAGATGCCCCGCGATCTCCGGGCAACGCTCCTCACGCGAGGAGGACCGCCAGAATGCCGGTCATAAAAATCCCGTCGAAGGTGCCGGCCCCCCCGATCGAGACGATCGGCGCTCCCAGCCCCCGCACGTTGCCAAGGTTGAGCAGATCGGCACCGATCAGCGTGCCCAGTGTGCCGCCGATATAGGCCAGAGACGGAGCCGCTCTGGGAGCGAGCAGATAGGCGATCATGGCGGCGATGACAGGGGGCAGGAAGATCGGGACGGCGATCCCCACCCCCCTGACGGGCCGGGCCAGCCAATGCATGACGACGGCCACCGCCAGCACCGCGATCAATCCCCGGACATAATGACCGTGCTTGATCAGCAGGTAGAGCGAGAGCAGTACCGGAATCACCGCCCCCCCGACATTGACAGCCACCACCGTCTTCGGCTGTTGCTCGACTTCGGGCACGACGTAGCGCATGCCGAAGAAGGGAATCACCCGGTTTGACACGACTTCTTTCGCAGGCAGTTCGGCGACCGGAATATTGACGTAACTGCCGAGCAACGAGAGGAGGAGGATCCCGAAGACGTACTGGCGGCCGACGCCCATCTTTTCGTAGGCGTAGCTGAGCACGCCGATCTCCACCAGCACAAAGACGAGCCCGATGAGGAAGAACAGCGCAACCAGAAACGGCCAGGCCAACGGGAAAAAGTGCAGACTGGAGGGCCGCATCTTATCCTCCCCGGCGCAGGATGAGGCCGGCCGACGGACAGCCCGGGCCGATCGCCTTGTCGGTGCGGAAGAACGCCATGGACTACCCTTCCGCCTGACGCCGCTTCAACGCACGAAAGGTTCCGATTTTGACCGCATCATTGAAGACGAACCACGCCAGCGCGTAGGCCCACATCCAGAGCGCATACGTCCAGCCGATCGGCGTGATCAGAAAACCGTAGACGGCGATCAGGGTGCCGATGATCTCGGTGCCGAACGTGGCCCCGAATAGCAGCGGCGCCGGCCATGGACGCCGCCAGAACCACCCCTGGGCGCGCGTGATGTAGAGCGTGCTGTGCCCCGCCACGATCAGCTTGAGAAACAGCATGCTGCGGATCATGTCATCGGAGAAGCCCTTCTCCTTGAGCAGAAAGAACAGCAGAAACGAGGCAACCACGCCGGCGATGCCCAGGACGCTGGAGACCGTCAGCATCTCCGGCATGTTCCAGCGGACCGGCTTCATGTCCACCCGCGTGTGGTCATAGGCGATGGCCAGGATGGGAATGTCATTGAGCAGGGCCAGCAGGATGATCATCAGCGCGGTGATGGGATAGAAGTTGAACACCACGATGCTGAACGTCAAGAACAGGATGATGCGGATGGTCTCGGCGATGCGGAAGATGGAATAGCTCTTCATCCGCTCGAAGGTGATGCGCGCCTGTTTGACCGCCTCATTGATCACCCCCAGGCCCGGGGCGGTCAGAATAATGGCCGCGGCCGCCCGCGCCGCGTCGGTGGCATTGGAGACGGCGATGCCGCAATCGGCCTTCTTGAGCGCGGGGGCGTCATTGACGCCGTCGCCGGTCATGCCGACGATATGGCCGGCCTTCTGCAGGGTGGCCACGATTCTGTATTTATCCTCGGGCACTACCTCGGCGAAGATGTCCACCGACTCGATCATCTCGACGATGGCTGACTCGTGGGTGTGCAGAAATTCCCGCTCCAGCAGGCGGGTGTCGTACATGCTTCCCACGCCCTTCATCACCTCGTCGGCGAAGTGTCGCGCTTCCTTGCGCGACACCTCCGGCTTGAGCCGCTGGTAGATGGCCGCGGAGAGCACCGCGGCCAGGGCCAATAACTCGTTGCCGGCGGTGCCGGAGAGCTGGTCGGACCGCATGGTACGCGGCTTGAGCCCCAGCAAGCCGCCGATTTCCCTGGCGATAGCAAGGTTGTCGCCGGTCACCATCTTCACCTCGAGGCCATGGCGCTGCATGTCCGCGATGACTTCCTTGGAATCGTCGCGGGGCGGATCATACAACGGGATCAACCCCAGCAGTTCCAGCGGAGCGTCGTTCCGCCGGCGGCCCACCGCGAGCGTGCGGTAGCCCTTGGCCGCCAATTCGTCCACGATGTGGTTGATCCGCTGTGCGTCATCGTCGGAGAGCTGGGCCATCTCCAGCAGCACCTGCGCCGCACCCTTCATGGCAACGAATCGCTCCCCTCCCTTTTCAATCTGTGCCTCGGTGCGCTTGCGGATGGGATCGAACGGCGTGAACGTGGTCTGCCCGTACGACCTCCAGTCCA
>DATJYI010000282.1:0-3813 GCA_035499635.1 Nitrospiria bacterium
CTCCCCCCCTGACTCTAAACAACTATAAATTCGTCGGACTGCTCGGGATATCTTGCGCGAGGACCCGTTCGGTCGCCTTGGCCAGTTCGGTGTCCGAGCCGTGATCGAGCGCAAAGACGCGGCACTGGACCACCTTTGCCGGAATGAAATCGATCAGGGTGCGGAGCGGCTCTTTGGAATTGGCGCCGGTCGACGGATCGTAGACATGAATCTGGAACTCGCCCATGTTGAACGGGTTCAGGGGACGGGGATCCTGATTCGCCAGATCGACCCGGAACGGGACATCGCGCAGGTGGGGAGGAAGCTGCGTCCGGATGCCCGCTTCCACCTGGCCGCTTTCCATGAAGACGCGCCCCCGTTCCTCGCCCCTCGTGGGCAAGGTCATCTCATAGGCCATTTTCCATTTGACGTCACGCCCCAGCAGCCGCTGCCATTCTCGCGCCAACGCCCGCTTCTGCTCGGAGCGCGCTTCCCGCCAGCGCCGCATCTCCTCCAGCAACGACCAGTCGGTCAACCCGAGATAGGGCACCAGCTCCTTCCGCAAGTCGGCGGTGAAATAGAGTGCCATCGTCTCCTTGAAAATATCACGCAGATGGAGGTCAATCGCCCGGGTGGTCCGGTGGTAGTAGACGTTGGTGTAAAGATACCATCGCGCAGTCAGAAACATCTGCAGGGCTGCGAGGCCGGCGCGGTGCAAGGTGAGGCCGTCGCCAGTGAAAAAGGTGTAGTGCAGCAGCCGGTCCAGATCGACGGGGCCGACGGCCACGCCGCACATGTAGGCATCGCGCAGCACGTAATCGAGATTGTCCGCCGTGAAGATACCGCCCAGGATCGGCTGAAGGAGGACGAGCCATTTCGGCCACTTGGAGCTGTCCTTGTGCGGATCCTTCAGGATCAGAAAGGCCAGTTGCTCCGGGTCGAGCGATTCGCCCGGCGCGAATTGTCCGCCGGGGCTCCGCCGGATGTTGCGGATCAGGTCGCCGAGCTGCTCGACGATGATCCGCTGTCCCACCCGTTCATGGGTCAGGTGCAGCGCCTCCAGATGGTGCTGGTCGAAAAAATGGCCGAAGGGGCCGTGTCCCACATCGTGCAGCAGGGCGGCGGATCTGAGCAGCGCCTCGATATAGGCCGGGGACGGGCAGTCGGGGGCGACCGAACTCAACGACGGATAGAGGTGGCGCGCAAACCGGCCGGCCACATGCATCGCCCCCAAGGAATGCTGAAACCGGCTGTGTTCCGCCGAGGGATAGACCCAACGGGCGCTCTGCAACTGCGAAATATAGCGCAGCCGCTGCATCCAGGCCGAGTCGATCAGCTCCTTCTCCGTCGTCTCATCGCCGGCCGATCGCGCGGGGACGGTGAAGGTGATGTAGCCGTGGATCGGATCGGAAATCAGCGCCTGACCGTCGTACCTCGCCGTGGCGACGGAGCGGGGCGAGAGCCTCTGATCAGGGAGTGTCATGAATGGTCATGACGGATGGTGCCACAGTGCGCGTCGGTTTTGCCAGCATGCCACGCGGATAATCGCGCGCAGGTCGGAGCCGGCCGTAAGCCGAGTTCTGTTCCCGCCCGCGGTTGCCCCCGGACGGGCGACGATCATTTCTCTGGGCCGCCGATTGCTCGTGCGGCTCAAGCGACCAACCCGCCCCCCGTCACCTCGTCGGTGAACCCGGCGGGCCGCCGGGCCGCACTGCGGCGAGAGGCCTATTCGGTCTTGCTCCGGGTGGGGTTTACCGTGCCCCCTCGGTCACCCTCGGGGCGGTGAGCTCTTACCTCGCCGTTTCACCCTTGCCATCCGCCTTGCGGCGGATTCGGCGGTTTGTTTTCTGTGGCACTTTCCTTCGCCTCGCGGCGACTCCGTGTTACGGAGCACCCTGCCCTGCGGGGCTCGGACTTTCCTCCCCGACGCGACGCGTCGGAGCGATCGTCAGTCCGGCTCCCACCTGCGCAATAACATTATAGAAAAGCCTCTGGATTGATTGCAACCGCTCATCATGCTCACGCTCGACACGATGGCACGCGCATTGGATATAATGTAAGCTACAGGAGACCGCGTAATCGTTGGAGCGTTCAGGCGGTCGGCAAGCGAATCCATCACATGCTCGATACCATGCTAAAGAGAAGCGGATCACCACATCGGCGTTCACAGGCTCTCTGGGCGGCGGTCTGGCTGCTGGTCTTCGGACTGGCTGCCGGATGCGCGTCTGCTCCGCCTCCGCCGGCGGGGGACCGCGCGGCCGCGCAATCACAATGGGAAGCTGACATTGCGAGATACGAGCGGGAGGCGCGGGAGCATCCGGACGACAAGGTCTTGGCGCTCAAACTCCAGCTGTTCAAACAACAAGCCGCGTACGTCCACGTCAAACAAGGTGAACAGCTCCTCAATCAACAGCGCAACGAAGAAGCGCTCGCCGAATTTCAACGGGCGCTTCAGCTCGATCCCACGTTGGACGTCGCCAAGGCGCGAGTCCGCCAGTTGCAGCCGCAGCTCCCGACCGCCCCGCCCGCGGCCCCGCCCGAGACGGTCTTGATGGGAAAAAGCCTTTCGATCGCCCCAGGGCCGGAACCGGTCGCGCCGGCGGCGGCGTCAAAGAATCCGCCTCCCTCCGAACTGGGTGCGGGCGCCGGGCAGGGGGGCATGTCGGCCATCTCCTCGGCCGCCGGGGGTGCGACGGCTCCCGCCCCGACCGAACAGACGGCGTCCGCCTCCACTCCGGTGCCGTCAACGGGCACCACGCCGGTGGTCATCGTGCAACCGTCGCAATCGACCACACAGGTCGGACAACAGCTCACGGTGCAGGTGAGCGTCGCCAACGCCATCAATCTGTTTGGCGCGCCGTTCTATCTCATTTATGATCCGTCCCGGCTTGACGTGGTCGGCACCACGGAGGGCGGGTTTCTCAAGAGTGACGGTCAAAGTACGGTGTTTCTGAATTCGATCGACGCGCAGAGGGGGCAGGTCATCATCGGATTATCACGCCTGGGGCCCGTCGCCGGCGTGAGTGGATCGGGCAATTTAGCGGCGATCACATTTCGCGCCAAGGCGGCGGGGACCGTGACGTTCACACTGCAGAATGTCGATTTTCGGGACCCGGGCCTCGCGCAGATTCCTGTGCTGCTCCAGCCGGCGAATATTCAAATCGTCGGCGGGTAGCACGACACGTTCCATTCACCATCCGGCGTTGTCATCTGCGCTGCTGAACTGGATGCCCACCCTGCCCATCCGCATCGCCGAACCGGCGACGCGGGCCTCCGCGAAGGGCGGAGCCGTTCATCGGCTTGTCGATTGCGGACAATCATGTTATAGTGCTTCAACCGGTCATCGACGATTCGATAACCGCCCGCGCCATGCGCCACATACTCATCAGTGAAGTGATGATCCCCAAGCCCATCACCATCACGCCGGATCAGACGATCGGGCGGGCGATGGAGATGATGGCCCGCTACGACATCCGGCGGCTGCCGGTCCTCAAGGAGGGGAAGCTTGTCGGCATCATTACCGATCGCGACGTGCGACAACTGGCCGGTCGCCCCACGCTGAAGCTGCCCAAAACCGCGCAGGATGACGCGTACTTGAGCCTGCCGGTCGAGGAGGCCATGACGCTCAACGTCATCACCGTTCGCGACAGCCAGCCGGTGCAGGACGCGATCCGGGTCATGCTCAAGCACAAGATCAGCGGCCTTCCGGCTGTCGACCGTCAGGGCCAATTGTCGGGCATGCTGTCGGTGCAGGACGTGCTCAAGTACTGTTTGGACGTGCTCGATCGGGAGGCGGACCGGTAGGCTCCATGGGAGCGGTGCGCTGCGGTGCTC
>DATJYI010000283.1:0-8290 GCA_035499635.1 Nitrospiria bacterium
ACAAGGAAATGGCTCGTTGCGGCGGTGAGCAACATCAGCTGTGCGAGTGGCAATATCTAATCCGTCAAACACGGCCGGCAATCAGGGAGGGGGCAGTGAGAAGAGCCCTCTCGGAGGCTGCCAGCTCAATGGTTAATATCGATCTGGCGACCGAGAGCCCTGGGGTGTGGGGGCATCGGAGGAGCAACCGCACCGCACGGACCCCCACAGATAAATAATCTGGCGAGCATCGTAAGCGCAGCCAAGCCCGTGCCGACGAACTGCCCTCTCCCTGGTTGCCTCGTCTCGCCCTGGTTGTCTTGACTCTCCCCCCCGCGCCCCGCTATGATTGCCGAACCTCAATGAATCTCGAACGTATTCACCAAACCTTCGAAGAAAGCGGCCGGGTCAAACTCCGGTTCGCGGAGGACCACCGATCAATGATCGCCGACGTGGCGAAGCGGTGGGTGACCGCGCTCAAGAAAGGCCACAAGCTGCTCTTCTTTGGCAACGGCGGCAGCGCCTGCGACGCGACCCATCTGTCGGCCGAACTGGTCAACCGGTTTCACCGCGACCGGCCGGCATTGGCGGCGATCTCGCTGGCCACCGACACGGCCGCGCTTACCAGCATCAGCAACGATTACGATTACGACTCCATCTTCTCCCGGCAGATCGAAGCGCTGGGACAGAAGGGCGACGTCGCCATTGCGATCAGCACGAGCGGCAATTCGCCCAACGTGCTCAAGGGAGTGGAGGCGGCCAAGGCGCGCGGGCTGCTGACGGTCGCCTTTACCGGCAAGGACGGCGGCAAGCTCGCCCCGCTGGTCGATTACGCCTTCATCGTCCCGTCCGATTCGACGCCGCGCATCCAGGAGACCCACATCACCCTCGGCCATCTGTTGTGCGAACTGGCCGAAGAGGAACTCTACGGCTGATGGTCAAGCGGCGGGATCTGCCGAATCTTGACCTGCGCCGCCTCAAGACCTACCGGCTGGCCCAGCGCAGGAGCAAGGTCAACACCAAACTCTTCGCGTCACCCCTGCCGAAGGGCGCATCCTTCCGTCGGTTTCTCGACAGCCTGCCCGCCATTCTGGCCGCGGGCGATCTGCGCCGCGTCATCGATGCGGTGGTCACGGCCCACCGCCGGGGACGGCCGGTGCTGGTCGGCATGGGCTCCCATCCGATCAAGGTCGGCTTGAATCCGCTTTTTATCGAGTTGATGGAGCGGGGGGTCGTGAACGGCATTGCGCTCAACGGCTCGGGCATCATCCACGACGTCGAGCTGGCGCTGAACGGCCAGACCTCCGAAGAGGTCGAAGCGGGAATCGACGACGGCAGCTTCGGCATGGCGGAGGAGACGGCCACGATCATCAACCGGGCGATCAGCGAGGGGGCCCGGGCGGGCCTGGGGATCGGCGAGTCGATCGGCCGGCGGCTGACCAACCGTCCGGCCTTCCCCCACAACCGCTACAGCCTGCTCGCGGCGGCCGTGCGGTGCCGCGTGCCCGTCACGGTCCACGTCGCCATCGGCACCGACATCATCCACATGCATCCGTCCTGCGACGGCGCGGCGGTCGGCGCGGCCAGTCTGCGCGATTTCCGCCTGCTGACCCAGCTGGTCGCCGACCTCAAACAGGGCGTCTATCTGAACATCGGCTCGGCGGTCATTCTACCCGAAGTCTTTCTCAAGGCCGTGACGATCGCGCGCAACCTCGGTTTTCCGGCGCGGGAATTCACGACGGTCAACATGGACTTCATCCAACAGTACCGCCCCGTGACCAACGTCGTCCGCCGCCCCACTCAGCAGAGCGGCCGCGGCTACGCCTTGACCGGTCATCACGAGATCATGGTGCCCCTGCTGATCGCGGGAATTCTCGACAAGCTCCCCGCCACGTGAACCGCGTTGCCGTGCAGAACGCGCGCGCAAAGATCAAAAGCCCCCGGGCGCTGCGCGCGCTCATCGCGAGCGCGCAGCGCCGGGGCCGTCGCATCGTTTTCACCAACGGTTGCTTCGATCTCATCCACATCGGCCACGTCCGCTATTTGGAGCAGGCCAAACGGCTCGGCGATCTGCTGGTCGTCGCCGTGAACACCGACCGCTCGGTCCGCCGGATGAAGGGGCCGCACCGCCCCGTCGTGCCCCAGGCGCAACGGGCCGAGGTGGTCGCCGCGCTGGGCTGCGTCAATTACGTCGTCCTCTTCTCCACGCCGACGCCGAGGCCGTTGATTGCCCGCCTGCGGCCTGATATCCTGGTCAAGGGAGCCGACTGGTCCGTCGATCAGATCGCGGGCAAGGAAGAGGTGGAAGCCGCGGGGGGACGGGTGCGGACCATTCCCCTGACACCGGGATCATCGACAACAAAGCTCATCAAGAAAATTAGTGCCCTGGGGAGAAGGGCGGATTAGTGGAGAAATGGCGGGCTAGAAAAGCACAACCGGATTAGAGAAGAAATGCGGATGAAGGATTAATGGGAAAGATGCGGGGCAGAGTACAACAATGGTCATCTTTCCCTTAATCCGCTCGTTCTTTACTACCCCTTAATCCGCTCGTTCTTTACTCATCCGCTTTCACTCTCCTACGCGCCCATGGTCTCAGAGCCATTCCTCACGCTTCGCGACGCGCTGCTCAATCCACCGGAAGGACAGCCGCGTGAAATGGCCGTGACCGGCCTGACGGAACAGGCCAAGGCTCCGCTCCTAGCCCTGCTTTTTGACCACTTCCCCCGCCCCATCCTGATCGTCACCACCGATGAAGAACGGGCCGCCCGTCTGACTGAGGAACTGCAGACCTTGCTGGCCTTGCAGTCGGCGGGCAGTTCGAGAGTCCGCTGGCTGCCGCCCCGTCCGGCTTTTCCAGACGACACATCGCAGGAACACCGCATGACGGCATCTCCGGCCGGGCTGGACGAACGGACCGGATCTCGGATCGCCGCGCTGATCGAGTTGTCAACGAATCCATCCGCTCGCGTGGTCACAACGCCCGCCGCGCTTTTGCAGGCCTCGATTGCCCGCAGGCGATTGCAGTCGGCCGTCGTCGCGCTGCAAACAGGCGGGGTGATCGACCGGGCCGAACTGCTCCGTCGGCTGGTCGATCTGGGTTACCAGCCGGTCACGCGCGTCGACCAGCCGGGCCAGTTTGCCGCACGGGGCGGCGTGATCGACTGCTTCGATCCCGGCCAGGAGACGCCATGGCGGATCGAGCTCGCCCCCCATGCCTCTCCCAGCACATCTCCCAGTACATCCCCCAGCACATCCCCCAGCACATCCCCCAGCACATCCGATGACCGCGACCAGATCGAATCCATGCGCAGCTTTGACCCGGCCACGCAAACCTCACTGGCCCATCTCGAGCGCGTTGCGATCGCGCCCGCGCGGGAATCGCTCGACGAAACCGAGCCGACGGCCGGCTTCCTTCCGCCGTCGACGGTGCTGGTCTTCGATGAGCCAGCGCAATTATCGCGCATGACGGAGGAAACGGACTCGGACTCTCCAGCGGCCGGGTGGGCGTCATTCATGGAGTGGAGCCGCCCGAAGAGCCGGCTCACCCTGTCATCGCTGGGTCTTGAGACGGCGACCAAACCGGATGCGGAACAACCCCTGACAATCGATGCGGCCGCCGCGTCGCCCCAGGCAGAGGGATTGGGCCTCACCGGCACCCCCTGGACGGCCACGATCGAACGGCTCACGCAACTCGCCGTCGACAGGCGCATCGTGATCCTCGCCCGCTCGCCCCTTCAACAGCAACGGCTGCTCGAACTGCTCAGGGAGGAGGCGATCCCGGCGGAGCGGTGGATTCCCCATCCGCTGCTCTCTGATGTCGCGTCCGGCGGCATCTGGGTCGCGGTCGGCTCGATGGCTGGCGGCTGCCGGTTGGGCGCAGCCAACTGGCTGCTGCTCACCGAAGAGGAATTGTTCTGCAAGCCGTCGGGGGAACGGCCGCTTCCGCCGTCCCGCCGGGCGAAGCTGGCCGCGGTGCTCTCGTCATTGGAGGAGCTCAAGCTGGACGGCTATGTCGTCCATCTTCATCACGGCATCGGGCAGTATCAGGGGCTGCAGCGGCTGACGATCGGCGAGTTTGAAAGTGACTTTCTGGTCCTTCGGTACGCGGGCGGCGACAAGATCTACGTGCCGCTCGACCGGCTGGACCTGGTCCAGAAATACATCGGGATCGAGGGGAGCCAGCCGAAATTGGACCGGTTGGGCGGCCCGGCCTGGCTGCGAACGACGAAGCGAGTCAAACGGGCGGTCGAAAAACTGGCCAAGGACCTGCTGGCGCTCTACGCCGCCCGATCGGTCGCCGCCGCCCACGCCTTTCCGCCCGACGGCCCGCCGGCCGAGGCCTTCGCCGCCGGGTTCGAATATGAGGAAACGCCGGATCAGCAGCGCGCGATCGAGGCGGTCTCCCGGGCGCTGGAACAGCCCCATCCGATGGATCTGCTCGTCTGCGGCGACGTCGGCTACGGCAAGACCGAAGTCGCGATGCGGGCGGCCTTCAAGGTAGCCATGGAGGGAACGCAGACGGCGGTGCTGGTGCCCACGACGCTGCTAGCGCAGCAGCATGCCCGCACCTTCGCCGCGCGTTTTGCCCCCTTTCCAATCCGCATCGGCCTGTTGAGCCGGTTCCGGTCGGCGGCTGAGCAAAAAGAAATCCGGCGGGCGTTGGCGACCGGCGAAATCGACATTCTCATCGGGACCCACCGGCTGCTGCAGCGCGATATCGAGTTCCGCGATCTGGGGCTGCTGATCGTTGATGAGGAGCACCGGTTCGGCGTCCGGCAGAAGGAGCGGATCAAGACGATCAAGCAGTCGGTGCACTGCCTGACGCTGTCGGCCACGCCCATTCCACGCACATTGCAAATGAGCCTGTTGAGCCTGCGCGATTTGAGCCTGATTGAAACGCCGCCGCCCGACCGGCGCGCCGTGCAGACGCGGCTGGCGCCGTTCGACCACGACCTGATCCGTTCGGCCATCCGGTTTGAGCTGGCCCGCGGCGGACAGTGTTTCTTCATCCACAACCGGATCCAGGAGTTGGAGCGGTTCGGCCGGCTGCTGACCGAGCTCGTGCCCGAAGTCAGGATCGTGATGGCGCACGGACAGATGCGCGCCGCGCAGCTAGAGGCGGCGATGGACCGGTTTCTCTCCGGCCGGGCCGATCTGCTGCTCTCGACGGCGATCGTCGAATCGGGCCTCGACATCCCCCGGGCCAACACGATCATCATCCACCGGGCCGACCGGTTCGGCCTGGCCGACCTCTACCAGCTCCGGGGGCGAGTCGGCCGGTCGGACGTGCAGGCCTTCGCCTATCTGCTCGTCCCGGACGAGGCCGTGCTGACGCCGGCCGCGCGGGCTCGGTTGGAAGCGATCCGGGATTTCACGGAGCTGGGCGCGGGCTTCAAAATTGCCGCCCGGGACCTGGAGATCAGGGGCGCAGGCAACCTGCTCGGCCCCCAGCAATCGGGACAGATCGCCGCGATCGGCTACGAGCTCTATCTGCAATTTCTCGATGAGGCGATCCGCTCCCTGCGCGGCGAGCGGATCGAGGATGCGCCGGTGGAGCCGACCCTGGCGCTCAAGCTCTCCGCCTATCTGCCGGACACCTATGTCCCCGACAGCCACCAGCGCCTCGCCTTCTATAAACGGCTTGCCTCGGCCGCCGATGAACCGTCGTTGCGGCAGATCGAGGCGCAACTGGCCGACCAATTCGGCCCGCCGCCGCAAGAGGCCGTGCGGCTTGCGGAGGTCATGATGCTCAGGCTGCTCGCCAAACAACTCAGGGTGCAGAAAATCGAATCGATTGAAACCAGCGACGCCGGCGTAACGGGCACGCGGGGCGGAGCGGAGATCTGCCTGCATTTCGACCGGCGCCGGCCGCCGGCGCCGGAAGAGTTGAAGCGGGTGATGTCGGCCGTCCGGCGGCCGTGGCGCTTTACGGGCGAGTGGTGCCTGGCGCTCCGTTACCCGACGGCCGACTGGGCGTCGCTTTATCCGCTCGTCAGGGACGACTTGCAGCATCTGGCGGGCTGTGCTAGAACCTGAACATGCTGCGGGGACTCGTCGTTGCGACGGGGTGTCTGTCGGGTTTCGTCGGCGCCTGGGGTGTCGGTCTGATGCTCACCGGCGGTCTCGCCGGTGCGGAGACGCTGACTCAGCAGTCTCAATCGGTGGCACCGCCGGAGCGAACGGGCCCGCCATCGGCGACGCCCGGCGCGCCCCAGGGGTCGCCGAATCCCACTCCGGTGCCGCCCGCAATCCCACCGCCCCAACCGGCAATCTCCCGCTTGCAGCCGGTGACGATCGACCGGATCGCGGCTGTGGTCAATCAGGAGGTCATTACGCTGAGCGAAGTGCAGGAGGCCGTCCTGCAACAGGCGGTGGCGATGGCGGCGTCCCGCGGAGCGTCGAAACCAAAGGCCGGTGATCCGGAGTTTGCCGCGGCGTCGCTCACCCCGCAGGCGCTATCGCAACAACTGCACCGGCTGATTGACCGGAAGCTTCAGGAGGAAGAGGCGGCGCAGCAAGGCATCACCGTCGCCGACGCGGATCTCAAGCGGGCGATTGAGGACATCAAAACGCGCAACCGGTTCACCTCCGACACCGCCCTGGCGTCCGCGCTGGCGGCGGAGGGCATGACCATGGAGCAATATATGCAGCAGCTCCGTTCGGAGCTGCTGGTGGCCAAACTGGTCAACCGGGAGGTGCGCAGCGCGGTGGTCGTCGCTCCGGAGGAAGTGAAACGGTATTATGATCAACACCCGGAGGAGTTCAACCTGCCGGAACGGGTCAAGCTGCGGCAGATTTTTGTCGCCGCTCCGGCTGGCAACGCGGAGGCGCGCGCGAGCAAACAGGCCAAAGCCCAGAGCATCCTGGACGAGTTGAAGCGCGGCGCCGATTTCAACCAGATGGCGAGACGTGACTCTGACGGCGCGGAGGCCGGTGAGGGAGGCGAGCTCGGCTGGTTCACCCCGGGGGCGCTGATGGCGCCATTGGACCGGGCCGCCTTCGCGCTCAAGGACGGCCAGATAAGCGATTTGATCGAGACGCCTCAGGGATGGCACATCCTCAAGGTGGAGGCGCACGAGGGGCACCGCCTGCAGCCGTTCGACCAGGTCAAGGATCAGGTGCATGAGCGGCTCCTCAATCAACGCACGCAGCAGCGCTACGAGGAGTGGTTCTGGGATTTGAGACGGAACGCGTATGTGGACATCCGGCTCTGATCTGCTATACTTTTTCTGGTCGTGCATGGATCGAACGTGAACTGGCCCGGCGAGGACTGCCCCGCCTTTCCAAAGCGGGGTTCTTCAACGTGGAGGTGGGTATGCGGACTCCGCTCAACAGACTGATTCCCATTATCGCGCTGCTCGTGACGGTCGCCTGGGCGGCGGTGTCCGCCTTCGCGCAACAGACTCAGCCGGCCGATGCCGCGGGTTCCGCCGGCTCTTCGACCCCGTCGTCCGACACCGCTGCCACGTCACCGTCCGCGCCGCCCGTAACAACCGCCCAGTCGGCACCGCCGGCCGACACAACCGCGACACCACCCCCCGACGCGCCGGCCGAGCAACCAGCTGATGCGCCGGAGGCAACCGAGTCAACTGACATGCCGCCTAGCCCGACAGCGGAACAACCCGCCGTGTCCCCCGCCACGTCCCCAGCCACATCCAACAACCAGGCCGCCACGTCAGCCGAGACATCCGCATCACCGCCGGCCGAATCGGCTGCGTCGCCCGCTCCGGAAGGCACGCAACCCGCCGCACCCGCCGCACCGGCAAGCGAAGCCGGTTCTGAACCGGCGGCCCCGGAATCTCCCGCCGCTCCGCCGGCCGCTCCGGAGGAAACGACGACACCTCCTCCCGCCGCACCACCGAACGCCACGGCGGAGCAACCGGCGTCACCGGCCACGCCGGCCGCAGCTGCGGAGCCATCGTTGACCCAGGCGCTGGCGGCGTATGAAAAGCAAGATTTCGCCGCGGCGGTCGACGCGCTCAAACAGGCTATTGACGCGAATCCTTCATCAGTCGAGGCCCACTACTACCTCGGGTACGCGCTGTACAAGCTCAAACGGTATGACGAGTCTCGGGTCGCGTTCGAAAAGGCGTACCAACTGAAATCGGATTACCTGCCGCCAGTGGCCCCGGCAAAATAATTCGGGGCGCGCATCAGCCCTTTCGCCGGAAGTACCAGTACCTTATCATCGCTCCCTCAGGGCAGCTATTGAATGTGGGGGGGACGTTATCTCCCCCCGCCACCCGTCTATTCAAGTCAGGGGGAGACTTTATCTCCCCCTGACAACCCCCATTGATTGTTTGATTCGTTA
>DATJYI010000284.1:0-3637 GCA_035499635.1 Nitrospiria bacterium
GATTTCTCAGCGTCGGTGACACGGTGGCGCAGGCGGCAACGGCAAGCGCTCCCGCCAGTCCCCAGACCGGTCCGGCCCGCCGCCACGCGAAGCGGACCGCAGTCTTCAGGGTTGATCGATCAGGCTTCATTCTTCTCATGGCACCCACGATCATAAACGGATCGGGACCCCAGCGCCTGCGGGACTGTCGCATACCGATGGTATCAGAGGGCTCGGGCTGACTGCAAATACGATGAACTGCGGTGCACCGCTGCGCGGCTCGCCCGCACACCGGTCATCACCCCAACGGCGTGTCTCGGCGTGTCCTCGTTGGGACCGGGGCGTGGAAACGTGGAGGTTGGCGTATAGGCGCATGGAGAATAGCCACTCTTCCTGCAGGATCGGAAAAAGGGCGGCACACCGTAGCGGCCCCAGGCTCACCCGCTCCAGAGGTCCGCCGCGTCCCTACAATTTCGGTGAGTTCGCGATCAGATAACAGTCGAAAGGACGGAGGTAGGGGGGTTACAGCGAGGGAAGCAGCTTGCCCTCCCGCCGCACCCATTGATCCAATACTTTACGTGCCGAGGGACCGACACCCACAAACCGCAGCCCCACGCCCGCCGGGGACGCGCCGGGCTCGTTGTCCCGCTTCCATACGACTTCGCAGGTGCAACTGACCGTCGTCTTCCGATCCGGCAGGACGAATTCCACTGGAAATTGATCGCCGGGTTTGAGCCGTTTGGGCGTCGACAGCATCAGGCCGCCGAGGCTCAGATTCTCCGCGTATCCGAGGAAAATCCGCTCGTACCCTTTGCCCTTCACTTCCAGCACCAGCAGGGGGGAAGGTAGCCAGTATCGGCGATCACGGGGAACAAACGGGCGCGCCCGGCGAGCCGTTGAGGCCGGGGAGGCCGCCGATCGACGCCTGGCCGCCGGCCGACGCGATGACGGGCGCTTACCGCTCATCAATGAACGGAAGCAGGGCTGCGATGCGGGCTCGTTTGATGGCCACGGTCAATCGGCGCTGGTGCTTCGCGCAGGAACCTGAAATGCGACGGGGCACAATTTTGCCGCGTTCCGACAGATAGTTCCGCAGCATCGACGCATCCTTGTAATCAATATACGGGGACTTGTCCACGCAAAACCGGCAGACCTTCCGCCGGAGAAACCGGGACTCCCCCCCCTCCCGACCTCGTGTCGATTCATGTTCCCGATGTTCTCGATGCTCTCGCACAGCCATGCTCACTCCAATGTCTTTGGATGCGTTGCCGTCTTCCCCGTTGAACGCGGCGCCGTCAGAACGGAACGTCGTCTTCTACGGACACTTCATCCGCTGGCACCGGGGCGCCTCCGCCCTCTTCGCTCATCCCTCCCACCCCCTGCCGCTTGGGCATGAAACGAACCTGTTGGGCAACGACTTCGTGCTTGCTCCGCTTCTGCCCGTCTTCCGTTTCCCAGCGACGTTCCTGCAGACGTCCGTCCACAATGACGCCATTCCCCTTGTTGAGATATTGCCCGCAAGATTCCGCCTGCTTGCCGAAGACGACGACATCGATGTAGCAGACGTCGTCCCGCATCTCGCCGCCCTGCTTGTAACGATGATTGACCGCCATGCGGAAGTTGGCCACCGGTGTTCCGCTGGGCGTGAACCGGACTTCGGGATCTCGGGTCAGATTGCCCATCAGGATCACCTTGTTGAAACTAGTCATGCGACTCCGCGTGAGCAGCCGGGCCGGTGGGTGAAGGGGTGACCGTGGCGGGGATGCCGTGTTGGGGATCGACGGCTACAGTCAGGACCCGTATCACCTGCTCATCCAATCGGCAGACACGCTCCAACTCCTTCACCGCTGCCCCGATTGCGTCATACCGGAAAATCAGATAGAACGCTTTTTTTTCTTTGTCGATCTCATAAGCCAGTTTCTTCTTGCCCCATGAAGCCACTTGGGTCACCTGGCCGCCCAACCGCGTGATCACGCCGCTGAGCTTCTCCGTCATATTATTGACCTCTTCATCGGTCAGAGACGGCTTTAACAACACCATCAATTCATAATGCGCCATTACCGGATCACTCCTCTCCAGCCTGCTCGCTGGGCACCGTTTTTCTACCACACCAACGGGGCGGGTTCAAGGTTTATTTCAGGGACTCTTCCCCCACCCCATAACGCTTGAATGTGGTGAGGTGATGAGTACGGTGCGCTAAATTAGTACGACTTTGTCCCCATGATGAGACTCAGACGTTAAACCGAATCACGAGCACGTCGCCGTCCTTGATTACGTAATCCCTTCCTTCCGACCGGAGTAGCCCTTTTTCCCGGACTGCGGTCATCGAACCGCAGGCGGCAAACGTTGAAAAATCGACCACTTCAGCCCTGATGAAACCCCGCTGAAGATCACTATGGATCTTCCCAGCGGCCTCCAGCGCGGTGGAGCCGGCCGGTAACGGCCATGCTCTGACCTCCTTCTCTCCTGCAGTGAAAAAGCTGATTAATCCCAACAATGTGTAGGCTTCCCTGACCACCGCCGCCAAACCCGGTTCCGACAGGCCCAGTTCAGCAAGAAATGGCGGCCGTTCGTCAGGTGGCAGGGCGGCCAATTCCGCTTCGAGTTGGCCCTGAAACCGCAGCCAACGGGCCCGCCGGCGACCGGCGAGGTGATCCAACCCCACCTCCCACTCGCCCTGCCGGGGCGCCGGTTTTTCCCCGACATTCAACAGATACAACACGGGCTTTGAAGTCAGCAGCTGCAGCTCGCCCGCCGTGGATGTCTGAATGGCCGCTTGCGCTGTCATCTGTGCCAGGCTGGCGACATCACCCCGTTCCGCGGCGGCCAGCCAACGCTGCAACTGCTCCAGTTCCTGTTGCGCCGCCGCATCAAGGCCTTTGGC
The DNA here is from genome assembly GCA_035499635.1 of Nitrospiria bacterium. Classification (GTDB taxonomy): domain Bacteria; phylum Nitrospirota; class Nitrospiria; order JACQCE01; family JACQCE01; genus JACQCE01. The sequence goes on from DATJYI010000284.1 coordinate 2,864, forward strand.
CTTCTTGGCCGCCCGATCGGCCGCCTTCCGAAGCACTTCCAGATCGGACAGAAGCAGTTCAGCCTCAATCAGCTCGATATCACGTAGCGGATCGGGCTCACCGTACAGATGGGGAATATCGGCATTGAGAAATCCCCGGACGACGTGCAGTACGGCGTCCACGTTTCGAATGTGGCTGAGAAAGGTGTTTCCCAGCCCCTCTCCCTGACTGGCGCCCTTGACCAGCCCGGCGATATCGACCACTTCCAGCGTCGCCGGAACGACGGCCGCCGTCGGAAACAACTCGTGCAAACGATTCAGACGGGCATCGGGCACGGCCGAAATGCCGATATTGGGGTCGATCGTGCAAAAGGGATAACTGGCCACGGCGGCCGTCCCGCTGACCAGTGCATTGAACAGCGTCGACTTTCCGCTATTCGGCAAACCGACCAGTCCACATCGCAGCGCCACGTCTCTCGTTCCGTCGTTATTCGGCAGGGCGTTGATTATAGCGATTCATCGCCGTCTCCGAGCCCTGGACCGCAAAACAGACCATCGACTGTGCGGCGAGCTCAACCATTTCGGTCAAACGGCGCCACTCGGCGGCGGGAACCTTCTCAAGCACATAACTGACGTCGTCCGCCGGCGAGGTGGCATGCCCAATACCGAGCTTCAACCGCCAAAAGCGGTCAGTCTCCATGGCGCCAATCACCGACCGCACTCCCTTATGACCCCCATCCCGCCCTCCCTTCTTGAAACGAAGCTGGCCGACCGGCAAATCCAAGTCATCATGAA
>DATJYI010000285.1:0-4964 GCA_035499635.1 Nitrospiria bacterium
CCCTGCCCTGGGAAGCTGCTCGACGGAAAAATCCGCCGCGAGCGCCTTGCCATCCGGAACCAGCGCATAGAGGCTACCCCGCTCGCTGCTGAGGACGTCTGCCAGCACCTGGGCCGCGGCTGAGTCCGGACTGTCAGACCCGGGCAGACGGAAGGCGAGCACGGCCATGCCGTACGGCAGGTCGGTGTCAAGGCGGAGCGAGGCGGCCTGCACGGGTTCGAGGCGGATGGCGGGACGATCGGGCAGCGTCCGGGCCGGAATCTTCTCAAACAACGTCCTGACGGTGGCCAACGCCTGTTGCGGTTGCACGTCGCCCACGATCACCAGAATTGCGTTGTTGGGCGCGTACCAGTCGGCGTGAAACTGCTTGAGCATCATCCCTGTCGTCTTGTCAAACGAGGATCGGCTGCCGAGCGCATCGTGGGCATAGGGCGTCCCCTTGTACAAGGCCTCGAGCAGTTTCGTGTAGAAAATATACTCGGGATTGGACAGATCCTGAGCCACCTCCTGCTCAATCGCGCCCCGTTCCTGCTCCCACAACTTCTCATCATCCAGAACGGCCTGCATGCGAATCGCTTCGATATGGAGCGCCACGTCCAGGTCGTCCGCGGGGACGGTGAAATAGTACTGGGTCACCGTCTGCTGGGTGTCGGCGTCGAATTGCCCTCCCATGGAGGCGGTGAGCACGGCCAATTGCTCGGCTGAAAGATTCGGGCTGCCGCGGAACATCATGTGCTCCTGGGCATGCGCCATGCCGGGAAATCCGGCAGGCGCCTCGTTCGAGCCGACCCGATAGTTGACCACGGTGGTAACGACCGGGGCCAGCGTATTGCGGACGATGACGACCCGCAACCCGTTCTGCAGCGTGGCGCGCAGCACCCCCTCTTCCTGGCCCGTCGGCTGATCGATCGCCCGGGCACCGGCCGTCCATGCCATCGTCATCGTCAGCCCCGTAAGGAGTGCGAGCATCCGGAGCAGATGCGGACGGGGACCGATCACGTCTTGGGCTCGGCGTGTTCGCCGTCCTGTGAGCGGTCTGATGGCCATCATATCGTGCGTTTCACAGTATTGTGTTGCACCAGAACCCGAACGGCGTCGCGAGCGCCCCTGGTCACATCCATGCGATCTTCACAGGCCGGGAAAAGCAGAAACATCAACTTGCAGTCCAGGCTCCATGCGTTCCGTGCCGCATGTCGTCTAGTTGCCATGAGCTGAAGCGACGGATCGCAAAATCGCCGTCCGGTCATGTGTCGTGTTATACCTGAAGAGCAGGACGAGTGCAATCGTTAGATAACCTGAGGCTGCATTCATGGTCATTGAGATAATTATGGCGGGTTCCGTTGGGGGGCCTAAAATCAAGAGATGGTACATCCACTCAGGCTTGTTACAGACTCATACTGAAGTGTCGTGCCCCAGCGGGCAGCCGCAGGCGCCTAGACAACAGATCCCTAGCGGCAGCAGCGTATGAGTAGAAACGACCTTTTAAAAGTGAGCCATATTCGGCGGCCTGACCCTATCCGAGGCGAAACCCCTGAAGGGGTTGGAGACCGAGGATTCGCGTCTCAAACACGTGCTGACTGAAGCAATGCCGAATAAAAAGCTGGATAACAATGCGCTCAAGGAGCTACAGGTACAACACTGCTAAGGCCCAAGGCTCGCCGGTTTGAGTGTCCCGCTCTTTCTTTCTGGCACGCTTCTGACGACGCTGATTCCTCTGTTGGGCTGGCTTTTTCAGAAGGTCAAGTCGGCCGTACTCAAATCCTTCTCCGCTGTGTAAAGGCAAACCGGTCGGCCGGTCAGTGATGGTGGTTGTCTTCGCCAGTCGCTTGGGGCCTCTCTTTCAAGATGGTAGGGTTGACCCCATAACCGAATTCATAGACCAGTCGCGCTCCCCGATCAGCCCCCAGCGTGAGGATGGAGACAAGCACGAGCAGGCCCACCGCATAGCCCCACCGGTGAGTCTTCCATACGTTTCGTGTGTTCATCCAATAGAGGTAGCTGGCGAGGATTACACCCATCGTCGTTACCGATACCATCCAGTGCTGGTGGATATGGATCAATTCATGAGTCGGCCCCTCGTGCCCTCCCTCAGCCTCCGCAATCTGGTTCATGGCATGAATTCCCGTTAACATGGTGACCACTGCTGAGACTGCGCCGAGGTATAGCAGCCAGGCGGAGACCGTATGAAACCGCTCATGGATGACAATCGCCGCCCCCTCCATGGCCAGCGCTCCCCAAAAGAAGGCAATGGGAAAATGCACAAACATGGGATGGATATTCTGAAGCGATGCCAATCCAGGCAGGAGCTGGGCCATTACGCGAGGCACCTCATCGGAGCGGGGCGCCACTCCGATCGACACACAGGAGGCTCGGACATCCAGCCAACGGGAACAACACTCCGCTCACTCCTGCTCAGGCACTTTCCGTACGTCCTGCGGCTCTTCATTGAAATGCGTGATCATTACTCGCGAGCACGGATATCACCCCTGATTCAGCGGTGCACAATTGCACCCGGATGATTCAACATAATGTATGTGGTCGTGGTTGTCAAACCGCCGTTCCTGCCTTTTCCACGCCGGCATCATTCACTCAGCGGAATTTTGCCTTCACAACGGCGATCTGTGTTCGGGCCGGCCATGCTTGGCGCGTGGGCAAACTGGATGCCGCCGTTAGGGCTCAGGTATGGCTGGATGGTGGTCAATGCCGATGTAGGCCTTGATGAAGCGGAGGATCCGCGCGTCATCATAATGGTCCATAGTGTCGATCCGCCCCCAGGCGGTCAGGGCGATGGTGGAGCGCATAGTCGGATAGGGGGCCACGACCAATCGGATGGCCGGAGGACCTTGAACGTTCACCCGCGCCTTCGGCATGGCCAGCAATTCCGGCCGCTTGGTCAGCGCTTCAAGTTTGGCGACCAAATCCGGGCAGGGGGTGAGGCATTTGTATTGGACCACCACGCCGGCGTCCTCGAGATTGTGCACCTGGATTTCGCGCGGAATCGGCACCTTGTGGACGCCCCACGGTGCGACCCATCGCACATGGGGACCGGAGGTTGGCGGATCGCTGTTGTAGGGGATGTGGGGTGTGCCGGGAGAGGTAATGTGTTTGTTCCCCAGCAACGGTACGGCGCGGCCCGGTCGGTCGTCAGTTGAGGGGGACGAGGCAGCCGCTGCTGGGTTGAAGCTGGCACAACACAGGCTGACGATGCAGAACGGGATCAACCAACCGGCGAACCTCGATCGATGAACGATTTCCTCTGAACTCAACCCATCGGATCGATGAGAGGACACGGGTAATAGCGTAGCACTGCCGATTGTGAAAAGTGGGTTCACTTAAATGCGAGATGGGTCAGTTCGATGGGATTGATGCGGGCTCCGTTGAGCCGAGCGCCCCAATGCAGGTGCGGGCCCGTGGCCCGGCCACTCGATCCGACGAGACCGATGACGTCGCCCTTTTTCACATGCTGCGCCGACGTCACCAGCACTTTCGAGAGGTGAAAGTACATGGTGTACAGCCCATCGCCGTGATCAATAAAAATGCTGTGGCCGCTGAAAAAAAGATCGCCGATCATCGAGACGACCCCGTCGTTGGCGGCCAGGACGTGGCTGCCTTCCGGAGCGGCAAAATCCTCCCCCGAATGGGGATTGCGCGGCTCACCGTTGATGATCCGGCGCTTGCCGAAGCTGCCCATGACGGCACCGTCCGTCGGCAGCACAAACGGCCCGGACCACCGGCGCTTGGGTGTCACAGGCGCCATGGACGCGAGCACTTCCTTCTGTTCATCATTAGCCCGGGTCAAGTCTGCCGCATCCAAATGGACCATGGCGTCAGGTACGGTTAAGATCTGAGTGGGAAAGTGAGTCGCAGTAATGACCACCGGTACGGTGGCGACTGTCCGATCCCCGAGCGTCACGGTCAGCGTATGTCTGCCAATGGGCGCGTCAATGTCGAATCCCACCAGTGCACCGTATCGATCGGACGCACTCAGGCGGAAGAAAGGCACGTCATGACCGACCAGCTGGCCGGAGGGCGGGACCGATCCGCCATCACGCCCGGGATCTGTCACCGGCAGCGTGAGCGTCAGCGTGACCACGTCGCCCTGCCGCCCTTTCAACTCAGGCGGGTTGAACAGAATGCGGGACCCGCTTGCCGGCCCAGAGTTGGAGACGGTCGACGGCGATGCCTCCCCGGCCAGCGTCGGACCATTCGCCGCGCTGGCGCTCAGAACGCACATAGCCCCGAAAATCAGCCACCGGATCAAGCGACCGTAATGCCGCATCCGTATCACTTGGAAGCCAAAATCAGTTCATCCACCCGCTTGTTGGTGGACGCGAACGGATCCATGCACAGGATTGTTTCTTCCCAATAGCCATTGAGCTTCAAATACGTCCAGTCGACAGTATACGACCGATTGCGCTCCTTGGCAAATTTGATGAAGTCGCCACGAACTTTGGCCCGGGTCGTCTGGGGCGGTGTGTTCATAGCCCGTTCGATTTCCTCGTCAGTGGTCAGTCGGTCGATCTGGCGGTCCCGTTCCATCAAATAGAACAATCCGCGTTTCCGATCGACGTCATGGTACTGCAAATCGGCCAGGGCGATCCGGGGGTCGTCCCACGTGCAGCCCTTCTTCGACATGGAGCTGTTCATCAACCGGAGTTTAATGATCCAATCCATCGTCCGACCCAGCTCCATCGGTTCCTCGTCCAGTCGATCGAGCATTGACGCCAATTACCCGGCCAAATCATTCACCTTCCGGCGTCGCGACACCGATCGATGCTGTACTGGAAATCGCAACTCCTTCATGCACAGCGTTTATTAAAATACAGCATCCGGAAGCCCCGAGCAAAGAGGTCCCGCCTTGCTGCTGTCCATCGTCATCGCCATCGCCGCCAGCTCCACGCTCATCTCAACATCGGTTGCATTTATCGACTAGGGGCCCTAGAACTAATCTCATAATTATAATT
>DATJYI010000286.1:0-4807 GCA_035499635.1 Nitrospiria bacterium
CCTTTGAAACCCAGGTGCTTGCCGTAGAGCATCACTCGGTTGATGTAGGGGAAGACTGTGCCAACCGGAACATTGTTGAGCTGATGCGGTTTAAAGTCGGGCGGCTTGGGCAGGGGCGCCGTCCGGCTGACGGCCGATCGTTGGGCGACGGTCGTCTGGCGAACGACGGGCGCCGCAGCAGGGCCGCCCTGGACATATGACTGCTGCTCCTTCCGGATCCTGGCAATGAGCCGCTCCCGCTGCTCGACGTCGGTGAGCTGATTGGCCAGATCAAGCCCTTGCATCGCGTCCTTGGCGTAGAGCACCGTCCCGCCGTATTCGGCCGCAATTTTGGTGTCGGTGAATTTCTTTGTGAGCGCGGCCCCGCCGACCAGGATCGGAATGTCGATTCCGGCGTTCTTCAGATCCTGCGCGGTCAGGACCATCTGCTGGGCCGATTTGACCAGCAATCCTGACAGGCCGAAAGCGTCCGGCTTCTCGCGCCGGTAGGCCTCAATCAGCGTCTCCGGCGGCACCTTGATCCCAAGATTGACGATCCGGTAGCCGTTGTTGCTCAGGATGATCTCAACCAGGTTTTTGCCGATGTCGTGAACATCACCTTTGACGGTGGCGAGGATGATCTTGCCACGCGTTGAGCTGTCGGTTTTTTCCATAAACTGCTCGAGATGACGCACCGCCGCTTTCATCGATTCGGCGCTCAACAGCACTTCGGCGACGATCAGCTCGTTGTTGTTGAAGAGCCGACCCACCTCGTCCATCCCCTTCATCAGCGGCCCGTTAATGATGTCGAGCGGCTTGGCCTCCTTGAGTTTCAGATCGAGATCGGCGATCAGACCGTCCTTGGTCCCTTCCACGATATACCGGGCTAGACGCTCGTCCAAGGGAAGGTCGGCAAGGGTTTTCTTGGCCACCACCGCCTTGTCTTTGAAATGGGCGGCAAACGCGCCGACGGGATCCAAGCCGCGCCAGAAGATCAGGTCTTCGGCCAGCTCACGTTCTTCTTGAGGGATGGACGGATAACGTTGGAGTTTTTCTGAATTCACGATGGCGAAATCGAGTCCGGCTTTCACGCAATGATAGAGAAAGACGGAGTTGAGGACTTCGCGCCCCGCCGCGGGCAGGCCAAAGGAAACATTACTGATCCCCAGGATGGTGCGGGAGGCGGGGAGCGCCTCTTTGATCGCCCGCACCCCCTCGACCGTCTCCTTTCCCGCGCCGATATAGTTGGCGTCGCCCGTGCCGACCGGGAAGACGAGCGGATCGAAAATAAGATCTTCCGCCCGCAGACCGTACTTGTTCGTGAGCAGGTCGTGCGATCGTTTGGCGATCGCCAGTTTGCGGGCCACGGTGACGCCCATGCCCTGCTGGGGATCCTCATCGATGCAGCCGACCACGACGGCGCCGCCGTACCGCTTGAGCAGCGGCACGACGTGCTGAAACCGCTCTTCGCCGTCCTCGAGGTTGATCGAATTCACGACGCACTTGCCCTGGCAGCGCGTGAGCGCCGCTTCGATGACGACGGCGTCGGTCGAGTCGATCACGATCGGGGCCTTGGTTTTCCTGACCACGATTTCGATGAACCGCTCCATGTCGGCCAGCTCGTTCCGGTCTGGGTTCGCCATGCAGACATCGATCACGTGCGCGCCGCTTTTGACCTGGTGGCGGGCGATCTCGGCGGCCTCCTCGAACTTCTCGGCGACGATCAGCTCCTTGAACTTCCGGCTGCCGATGACGTTCGTCCTCTCACCGACGATCACCGGCCGGATGTCCTCTTCGATCGGTAGATAATCGATCCCGGAGAGGGCCAGTTTCCGCTTCATCTGGCGCCGCCGGGGCGGCTTGCCCCGAACCATCGCGGCGATCGCGGCGATATGGGCCGGCGTCGTGCCGCAGCAGCCGCCGATCAGGTTGACCCAGCCTTCGTCGACGAATCGCCGCAGCTTGGTCGATAGCGTTTCCGGCGTTTCGGCGTAATGGCCCTCTTCGTCCGGCAGTCCGGCGTTCGGGTAGACGCTGACAAAGCAGGTCGCCAGCATGGAAAGCGACCGGATGTGGTCGGTCATGAATTCCGGTCCGGTGGCGCAGTTCAGGCCGATTGAAAAAAGATCGACATGTTCGAGCGACGTGTAGAGCGCTTCAACGCCCTGGCCGGCCAGCATCGTCCCCATCGGCTCGATCGTGCCTGAAACCATGAGCGGTACGCGGCTGCCCGATTCATCCTGGGCGCGCCGGATGCCGATCACGGCCGCCTTCAGATTGAGCGTGTCCTGCGCCGTTTCGAGCAGCAGCAGATCGACCCCGCCCTCGATCAATCCCTTTGCCTGCCGGGAAAAGGATTCAATCAGGATGTCGAACGTCGTCCCGCCGGTGACGCTGAGCGTTTTCGTCGTCGGCCCCATCGCGCCGGCCACGAAGCGGGGCCGGTCGGGGGTCGAAGCGGCATCGGCCGCTTCGCGCGCGAGCCGCGCGCCGGCCCGGTTGATTTCGAGCGTCTTCTCCTGCAGGCCATATTCGGCCAGGACGATCGGCGTGCCGCCGAAGGTGTTGGTCTCGACGATGTCGGCACCGGCGGCGAGATAGGCGGCGTGGATCTCCCGCACGACATCGGGGCGCGTGAGATTCAGATGCTCGTTGCACCCCTCATAGGCCGCGCCTCCGAAATCAGCCGCGGTCAGGTTGCGGACCTGCAGCTGCGTCCCCATCGCGCCGTCGATGACAAGGATGCGCTGGGCGAGCAGTCCCCGCAATCGTGCATGAGTATCTTTGAAGGGTTTGTCCGTCATAAAGTGGCTTATCTTAACACACGAACGGGGATTGGGTTAAATGCGGATTATTGAAGAAAAAGCGGATTAAGGCCAAATGAGGTCCTTTAATAACCCCCTAGTCCGCTTTGCTCCTCTAATCTGTCTTTGCTTCATTGATCCGCCTTTGCTCCATGAATCCGCTTTTATTTTTACGCTTTGTTCATGTTACACTGGCCCCCGATCGCCGAATGGCGGGTAGTTGGGAACAATCCGGAGAAGAGATGGCACGGCGACGCTGGCGGGTCACTCGGCAACCGATCATTTATGCGGCGGGATTGATCCTGCTGCTGGGCGCCGTGGTGCTGTTGTACGGGGAGGGAGGGACTATCACCAAGATCCGGCTGCCGCGCCTGCGGTTGCCGGTCGATCTGAATGCGCTGCCGGCCGACGCATTCCTGTCGTTCGGCCGGATGACCGCCGCCTACCTGCTCTCATTGGTCTTTTCGCTGAGCGTGGCCTATGCCGCCGTGTCGAACCGGTGGGCCGAACGGATCATCATTCCCGCCATTGATCTGCTCCAATCAATTCCCGTGCTGGGTTTTTTCCCGGCGGTGGTCTTTCTCTTTATTTCAGCAACTGCCGGCGGCCATCGGGTCGCGCTCGAGGTCTCCTGCATTTTTTTAATCTTCACATCGCAGGCATGGAATATCGCCTTTGGCGTCTATGAATCCTGGAGCACGCTGCCGCGCGAAGCGATCGAAGCGACCCAAGCCTACGGCCTCCGGGGGTGGCTCGGCTTTCGCCGGGTCTACTGGCCGGCCTGCCTGCCGCGTCTGATCTACAACAGCATCGCGTCATGGTCGGCGGGCTGGTACTTCCTCATCGCCTGCGAAATCATTACGATCGGACCGCTGAATTACGAGCTGCCTGGTCTCGGTAATTTTCTCGTCCATGCCGCGGAAGAAGGACGGACGGACCTGCTCCTGGCCGGCCTCGGCGCTCTGTTGATGATCGTCATTGCGATGGAACTGCTCCTGTGGCGGCCGCTGTCGGTCTGGTCGACGAAGTTCCGATACGAGTTGACGGTCTCGACGATGCAGCAGCAGGAATCGTTCATGATCCAGTGGTGGAGCCGGTCGCCGATCACCCGCCGTACCCGACGGTTCTTTCGCGCGGTGGCGCGGCGGCTGGTCCGGATCGTGCGGGGATGGCCCTGGCCCAGGCGGGTCACCAGGACGGTGACGGCCGGGATCGAGCGAAGCGTCCGTCCGGTCGTCATCTGGCAGGGAGGCTGGTGGCTGGCGGCCGTCATTGTGGGACTGCTCATCGGCTTGATGATCCTCAAGGTGGCCGGGGCGTTGGGGGCGCTGTTCCGCCAGCCGGTGCCCGATGAGGTCTGGGACATTCCCACCGCCCTCGGCGCGTCGTTTCTCCGGTTGCTGGTGGCCTACCTGATCGCGCTCGCCTGGACGCTGCCCGTGGCGATCTGGGCCAGCCGGCGCGAACGGGTGGCGCAGATCATCATCCCGCTTGCCGAAATCGGCGCCTCGATGCCGGCGATGGCGTTATTTCCGTTGATTGTCGCGGTGGTGGTCAAGTACGTAGGCGACATGAACGCGGCTTCCATCTTGCTGCTGCTGACCGGCATGCAGTGGTACCTGCTCTTCAATCTGATCGTCGGGGCGACGAATCTGCCCGGCGATCTGAAGGAGGCGGGTCAGGCGTTCCGGCTGCCCCGGACACTCTATTGGCGGACGGTGCTGCTGCCGGCGATGGTGCCATCGCTCATCACCGGCAGCATCACGGCGTGGGGCGGCGGCTGGAACGCGTTGATTGTCTCGGAATATTTTGTCTATCATAACCAGACCTATTCGGTGCACGGCATCGGCGCCATGCTCAACCGTGCGATTTATCAGACGGGAAACGGCCCGATGATCGTCTATACGTTGGCGGCGATGGTGGCGGTGGTCGTCTTGCTTACGCAGCTCTTCTGGCGGCGCGCCTACCGTTTGGCCGCGGACCGGTATCGATTCGACTACTGACATGTGCATCCTGCCGATCAT
>DATJYI010000287.1:0-3040 GCA_035499635.1 Nitrospiria bacterium
GATTGACGTGGGAGGTACGGAAGAGCGATACGTTTATAGGCTAAAGAAATCCGGGGGCTCGAAACAGCCAATGGTAGAAAGAAGGGGGCTTGGGCTGTGGGTGCATCGCCAACCCAAAAGTGAAGCTTTTGGGGAATTTGATTCAATAACCTTTCTCGGCCCTTTCCGCACGGGCCCCCGCATTTAATGACTAGCAGGTGGCTGCAGACGGCTTTCCAGTTTGCGCAGCCAGCGGTAGCTGCGCCCCAGCGCCTTGGCCGCCCGGCTTTTATTGCCGTCGTGAGCCGCCATTGCCTTGGTCACAATGTGCCACTCGATTCTGGCCAGAAGCTCGTCGAGTGAACCGTGCTGCTTGAGCAACGAGGCAAAATGCGACCAGTCGTCCAGTCCGTACAATGAATCGGCCAGAGCCGTCGTAGGGGAATCAACGCCCCTTGTCCCGGTCGAACCGGCCGCCCCCGGGCGGGCCGATTGAAGCTCCTGCGGCAGGAGCGCGAGGGTCAACAGCGTCTGTTCGCCGGCGAGCAGGACCGCCCGTTCGATCGCATGGCGCAGTTCGCGCACGTTGCCCGGCCAGTCATAATCAAGCATCGCAGCCATCGCATCCGGACCGATTACCGCCACCTTCCGCTTCAACCGGTCGACATATTCGATCCGAAAGTGCTCGGCAAGCAGCGGGATGTCGTCGCGACGCTCCCGAAGGGGCGGCACCGTCACCGGCACCACCTTGAGCCGGTAATAGAGGTCCTGCCGGAACCGCCCCTCGGCCACGCGCCGTTCCAACGGCTGATTGGTCGCGGCGATCACGCGGACGTCGACCGTGATCGGCCGTTCGCCCCCCACCCGCTGGAATTCCCTCTCCTGCAGGACGCGCAGCAGCTTCACCTGCATGGCCGGAGGGATCTCGCCGATTTCATCGAGCAGCAACGTGCCGCCGTGCGCCAGTTCGAATGCGCCCCGGCGGCGGCCGACCGCGCCGGTGAACGCCCCCTTTTCGTGGCCGAACAGTTCGCTCTCGAGCAATGACTCCGTGAGCGCGCCGCAATTGATGGCCAGAAACGGCCCCGAGACCCGGACGCTCTGCCGGTGGATCGCCTGCGCCACCAGCTCCTTGCCCGTCCCCGTCTCGCCCATGATCAACGCGGTCGTATCGCTCCCGGCCAGCACATCGATCAGCCGGCAGACATCCCGGATGGCCGCGCTACGGCCCAGGATCGTCGGATGGCCGGCCGGTTGACTGAGCCGCCGGCGCAAATGAAGATTCTCGGCGGCAAGCCGTTGCCGGCCGATCGTCTCGCTCAACAATTCGCGGCGCACCGCCTGCACCTGCTGCAGCGTCTGCAAAATCATGAATGAAAACTGTTGCCGCACCGCCGCCGTCGCCGTTTCAACCGGCCGGGGCCGCTCCCGCCAGCAAAAGCGGTAGCAGGAATAGGGCGCGCCGTAGATCTCCCCCTCATGAAAGCGATGCTGCAACGCCGGCATCGTTTCATCGATCAGCGTCCCGCTTTTCACGATTTCCACTGCTTGCACGCCGGACGACGCCGAGCCGGACGCCAGCGACGACGCCACAGCCCCCCGCCGCGCGGGCCTGAGCAATGCGGCCGTGTTCTCCTGCAACGGCGCGATGGCGGCCGATTCTCCGCCGGTCTGCGCGGCGGGATGGAGCACGATCCGCGCCTCCTCCAGTCGGATCGTCCGCGCCTCCGCAATCAACGCGCCGGACGCGTCACAGATCTGGGCCGTCTCGCCGTTCCATCGGATCGCGGCGCCGGCAAACTCCGCCGCGATTTCCTCCAGCGACAGCTGAAGATAATCGGCCTCGCATGAAACCGTCTCCACCCAGTTATAGAGCCTGGTAAAGCCTTCATAATTGCCGCGGAGAAAATGGTGCGCGGAGAGAATCGGGGGCACACCGGGATCGATCCGGCTCAACAACCAGACCTGCCGATCGTGTTCAGGTGAGGAGGGCGACAGCGTATCAGAAGGACGAGGGACAAGCGCTTGGAGCGTCAAATAGGTGGTGTACGCTCCGGCCCAGAGGTGCGAATGGGCGACCATCCCGCCCACATCCGCAAAGGCCAGTGCAACGAGTTCCAGCAACGAGGGTGTGGCCGACCGGCCGCCGCTGAACGAGTGAAGCGCGGCCTCATAGGCCACTTCCTTCCGTCGAGACGCCCGTTCGGCCGCGGTGAGCACGCGCCGCAGGACCGGTTCCGGCAGCCAGTGATGGGGATCTCGAAGGAAGGCGGCCGGATCGTCCGGCGGCTCGAACCCATCGACGCCTGAGACCAGCCCGTCGAAATCGATTGCGCGGACGGCTTCCGGCGCGACGGCGTCAAGATAGCGCAACAGCTGATGCGTTAGAAACGTGGTGGCCCAGGCCCCGGATGCCATGAGAACCCCATCGTTGGCGATTGAGGCGTGACAACGAGCTCACATGCGGACGATGTGACGAGCCTCCCTTGCCGCCTCTCCCTCTTGCCTTTTGCTTTCTGCTTCCTGCCCCTTGCCTTGTGTTACTTGCCCCCCCCGTTCCTCACCCGTCACTCTATACCGTAATCCTTGATCTTCGTCAACAGCGTTTTATAACTGACCTGGAGGATCTCCGCGGCCCGGCTTTTGTTGCCGTTGGTTTCCTTGAGCACCCTTTGAATGAGCCGTGTCTCCGCCGCACGGCTGGCCGCCGCCGACACCTCGTGCAGCGTGCCGTCCGTCGGCAGCGGCGCCGCCTCGCCGGCCGGCTCCCGACTCTTGAGGTTGAGCAGCTCCGGACCAATCGTCTCCGACTCGCAGAGTATCACCGCCCGTTCGATGCAGTTCTGCAGCTCCCGCACATTGCCGGACCAGCTGTGGTGTATCAACGCCGCCTCCGCCTCCGGCGTGAGCATGCGGATCGGCTTCTTCAACTCATGGGAATAGACGTCCAGAAAATGCTCGGCCAGTATCGGAATGTCCTCCTTCCGCTCCCGCAGTGGAGGAATGACAATGGGAAAGACGCTCAATCGGTAGAACAAATCCTCACGGAATATCTTCTGCC
>DATJYI010000288.1:0-7020 GCA_035499635.1 Nitrospiria bacterium
CACCGACATCAAGCAAATACAGGCCCGGCATTAAACGCAAACCGCTCACTGCACAAGATATGGTCCATGATCCTGGTGACAGATGAAGTTTAAAATCGCTGTCCCAAGCAAGTATGGTCGATACAATCTCGCCGTCTTGTCCGCAGATATTAATGGCGATATTTGCGCCACACACAGGCCGATGACACTCAACAACCAAATGAATCGTAATATTCTCGCAAAACGGAACGCTCGCAATGGCACTTTTTGAATCGCCAATCCAGATTGAGTCTAATCTGATAGGCGAATCAATATTCTGCCCCCTTCGGTAGAAACTAAGGTCGTCCCCATCGTCTTCCGTGTGCCGCAACGCACTCATCAAATACTGTTGGACAACTTCTTCAGATCTGTTATACGCGGCGACTGCGCCATACTCCAAATAGAGAGAACGTTCGGTTAAATTCTTTATCGCAGAAATATTATGACTGACAAACAACACCGTCCTGCCCCCTTTCGCCGCCTCATCCATCTTACCCAGACATTTTTTCTGAAATGCCGCATCACCAACAGCGAGGACCTCGTCCACCAACAGGATTTCCGGGTCGAGGTGTGCCGCCACAGCGAAAGCCAGTCGCACATACATCCCGCTTGAATAGTGCTTGACCGGAGTGTCGATGAATTTTTCGATTTCGGAGAAGTCGACGATCGCATCGAATTTCCGTTCGATCTCCACCTTTTTCATCCCGAGAATCGTCCCGTTCAAATAGATGTTCTCACGCCCCGTCAACTCAGGATGAAAACCGGTGCCGACCTCAAGCAGGCTGGCCACCCGCCCCCGCAGTTCGACTCGCCCCTCGGTCGGTTCGGTGATCCGGCTCAAGATTTTCAACAACGTGCTCTTGCCCGCGCCGTTCCGGCCGATGACCCCAACAACTTCGCCTGGCTGCACTTCAAACGCGACGTTCCTCAATGCCCAGATCAGTTCCTCAGGCTCGGGCGGCCGGCCGATGCGGCACAACCGCCTGATCGGCACGGCAGCCAGATCGACGACGGCCTCACGTAGGTTCCGGTGTGCTCGGTCTTTGGCGCCGATTCGGTACCGTTTGCCAATGCCCTGAACGCTGATCGCCGGATTCACGCCGATCCTCACGCGCGCAGAGGAATAATTCCGCCCGATTTCAGCGCCTTGATGATCATCTCGGCTGCTTCCGGCGGACGAACGTCGGCCGTCTTGATGACCAGCTCCGGTTTGAGCGGCGCTTCGTAAGGATCGTCGACGCCCGTCATCCCTTTCAACTCACCAGCGCGAGCCTTTTTGTAGAGCCCCTTCGGATCGCGTGTTTCGCAAAGCGCCAGCGGCGCGTCAATGAACACCTCGAAGAACTCCAGTTGTGCAGCCTCATGGACAGCCCGCGCCTGATCCCGGTGGATCCGATAGGGCGAAATGAAACTGGTGATGGTAATCAACCCCACATCGGCGAACAGTTTGGCCACCTCACCGATCCGACGAATGTTCTCCTCCCGATCGTCCATGCTGAAGCCAAGGTCACGGCACAGACCGTGGCGGATATTGTCGCCGTCCAGGACGTAGGCGAGCCGCCCGCTCCTGATCAGCGCGCGCTCCAGCTCAAAGGCGGTGGTGCTCTTTCCTGATGCCGGCAAACCGGTCAGCCAGATGGTACAGCCGCGCTGATCAAGCAGTTTGAGCCGCTCGTCGCGCCGGACGTGGCTGTGAAATTCAGTGATATTCGTGGCGCGCCGTTCGATCATGATCGTTCCTCCATCTCACCTCACCTCCTGTTTCTTCCCTGCACAGTGGCAGCATGACAGAATCACTGTCACACGACATCGGCGAACGTCCGTTCGGTGGATTGAAAATAAAACGCGCCCGCGATGAAGATGGCGACGCCAATCACCAACGACACGCCGAGTGCCGTCCACGGCATCGACTGGCCCAATAGGGCCGCGCGATAACCGCCGATAAGCCCCGTCATCGGGTTGAACGACAGCAACCACCGCCAGCCGGGCGGCACAACGCTAACCGGATAGATCACGGGCGTTAAAAAGAGCCAGAGTTGAATCATGAATGGCACGATGTACCGGAAATCGCGGTACGCGACGTTGAGCGCAGCGATCAACATGCCAACGCCCAGGGCCGTCATCACCGTGCCCGCCACCAGCAGCGGCAGCCAGAGGAGGCCCCATCCCGGAGCGACGGGGTAGTAGAGTAACATCACCAGCAGGACGCTGGAGGCGACGGCGAAATCGATCAAAGCGGCGCCTACCGATGCGAGCGGGATGATGAGCCGGGGAAAATAGACCTTTGTAATGAGGGCGGATGAACCGATGACGCTGTTGGCCGACTGGCCGACCGACGAGGCAAACAGTGTCCAGGGGAGCAGCGCGGCGTAGAGAAACACGGGATAGGGGAAACCGTCCGATGGGATCCGGGCCAATCGGCCAAAGAAGATGCTGAAGACGAGCATGTAGGCAGTCGGTTGAAGAATCGCCCACAACACTCCCAGCACGGTCTGTTTGTAACGGACGGTGACGTCTCGTTTGATCAGAAAATAAAACAGATCGCGATAGTGCAGCAATTCGCGCCAATCGATCGTCACCCACCCCCGGCGTGGCTCAATGACGGTCAACGGCTCGTCCCCGCTCATGCTGTCAACCCGACGACGTGTGAGTCCGGTACCCCCTGCGCGTGCATGACAGCGCGCAGCGTAGCCTGCGCCTCCGGATCGACACCGGCGGCGGCCAGGATCACCCGGTCGCACCGGAGGCCGGGCAACGCGTCAAACGGCTCAACCGTATAGCCGCAGAAATTTGAGCCGACCCGCTCGTCATCCACTACGGCGACGACGTGAAGAACGCTTTCCCGGAGTGACAGATAGGCGAGTTCGGCCAGTTCGTTAGTCCCGCAGAGCACGACCCGTTTGACCCCCTGCTCACCCAGCCGCTGGAATTGATCCCGCCATCTGGCCCGAATATCCTGGAACAAATTCCAGGAAAATTGCATGTACTGAATCGACAGACTGCTCTTTTCGGCGAAGCCGGTGGGCGTCAGATAATAGAGATACCGTTTGCCGGGAATTCCCTTGACCTTGATGTAGCCTTTCTTGACCAGCCGTTTCAGGTAGAGATTGGTCAAACCGAGGGCAACACCAAGCCGTTCGCTCAAGGCGCGTTGGCTGATCCGGTGGTTTTTCGACACCTCATCCAGGATATGAAGCGTCCTCCTGGACTCGTCATCCATACCGTTCATATGATGAACAGTATAGCGTAACTAACTTATTTGTCAAGATAAATGAGTCATGAGTTCATAATATGAACTGGATGAAAGAAATGTTATTTGAAATCCCGCCGCTGGAAAATGATCACAGCGAGTACGAGGAGCGCTGCGATGTACGCCAATCCATAGACGGTTGACCAGAAGACGCGGTCGGCGGAGACGGCGATGTGATGCACCACTTCACCCTTGATGTTAAAATGGTCCAGATTGGGCAGGCTGTAGTATAAAACGTTGGCGACGGCCGTGGCACTGTCACTGCCGACCTTCTTAGCGAACTCTTTGAGGCTGCTGGAGAAGTGTCCGATGACATACAGTGAGAGCGTGAAGATCGCGGCAAGCGTCGAGGTGGTGAAGGTGGAGCAGAGAAGAGCCACTGCCGTGACGATCATCAGCTCGACGTAGATGAGCCAAACCGCCTGGAGCAGCTCGAGCCGCAACGTCCATTCTCCTTCCAGTTGCACCGCATAGACGCAGACGGTCATCAGCCCCACGTTCACCGCCAGCGTGATCAGGAGACCAAGGTACTTGCCGGCCAGGAACTGCCAGCGATGGACCGGTTTGGCAATGATGGTGTAGATCGTTTTTTTCTCGATTTCTTTACTCACCAGCCCGATGCCGACGAAGACAGCGATCAGCACGCCGAAGAGATTGAGACTGGCCAGGCTCAGGTCGATGATGATCTTGGACCGCTCCCCCACGGTCAACGTGCTCAGGATCACAGAGCCGCCGATGAGGAGCAGCGCGAAAATCAGCAGATTGTAGAGCAGCTTGTCGCGGATAGATTCCTTATAGGTGTTGAGCGCGATGACGAGGATTTTGTTCATGTCTGGTTGGCACGTTCGCTCAGCGCCACCTCCTTCACAAAAAGGTCCTCAAGCGATCCTTTCTGTCTCGTCAGCGACACGAGCCGGCCGCCGCCGTTGACGATTAATGCCACAGCCTCGTCGACGCGCGATTCCGAGTCGAACAGCAGCCACGTTCTGGGGCCGGTCACTATGCTCTTGGCGGCCATGGCGCGCAATCGCTCGCCGTGCGGACCGGTCACCCCCTCCACGATGAGCTCGACCGTCTTGACACCGTAGCGCCCCAGCAATTCCTCCACGCTGCCAATCTCCCGCAGGCGGCCGTTGATCAGGATGCCGACGCGATTGCAGATCGTCTCAACATCAGACAAGATGTGGCTGCTGAAGAACACGGTCTTGCCCTGTTCCTTGAGGTGCAGGATGAGGTCGCGCACCTCTTTTCGCCCGATCGGATCCAGTCCCGACATAGGCTCGTCGAGCATCACCAGCTGTGGATCGTTGATCAGCGCCTGCGCCAGCCCGACGCGCTGCAGCATGCCTTTGGAAAACCGGCGCAACCGCAACGACCGGCTTTTCTCCAGCCCGACCAGGTCCAGCAGCTCGTCAATCCGCCGCTTGAGCTCGACGCGGGACATGCCGAAGAGTTGGCCATAGAAGAGCAGGAATTCGTCCGCGGTGAGGTAATCATAAAAATATGGCGATTCCGGAAGAAAACCGATTTGCTGCTTGACCCCTACGTCGCCCAACGGCCTGCCGAGCAGGCTGGCCCGGCCGCTGGTGGGATGAATCAGCCCCATCAGGATTTTCAAGGTCGTGGTCTTGCCCGCGCCGTTTGGGCCGAGAAAGCCGAAGATCTCGCCCGCATCGATCTTCAAGTCGAGCCCCTGCAGCGCGGTCACTTTCCGCTGGCGCAACCCGACAACGAATTGTTTGCTCAATTGTTCGCAAACGATCATCATTGAGAAGGATTTAACCCTACGGTGTGAGCGGGACCGGTCCCACCATGGCAATCGCACGGCGCTTCGCCGTTTCGTAATGAGGGTCGAGGGCAACGGCATGTTGATAGGCGGTCAACGCCTTGGCATCCTCACCCCGACGTCGGTAGAAATCGCCCAGTTCCAGATAGCTTTTCGGCTCGTACCATATTTTCGGTTCGATGGCGATGCGGCCGGCCAGCAGCGGATTCAACTCGATCCGTTCCGGGCTGCGGTGAACCAGATCGATCACGGCCTGGTACTCGGCTACAACGCGGTCGGGCTTCCCCAACGATTCATAGAGTTTCGCCAGGGCGAAATGGATGTCGTAAAAGGGGCGCAGATCGGGGCTGCCGGCCGACAGAAATGCGGATTGCGTTGCCGCGGCCGACTCCAGGATCCTCAGGGCCTGCTGGTCGCGTCCTGTCGCCCACAACCCCTGGCCGTAGTGAAGGGCAAACAACGGGTTCATGGCATAGAGTCCATGCGCGGCCTTCCATTCGGCGACCGCCTCATCATGACGGCCCATCGCCCACAAGGTAGTCCCGCGTTCATCATGATATAGGCCGACTGCTGGCGTCAAGACAACGGCCTGGTCGTGCTGCTCCAGGGCACGGTCGAGCCAGACGGTGTCCCGCTTCTTTTCCCATTGCCGCCGGTAGGCGGTGGCCAGGAAGTTTCGCATGCGGGCCGAACGAGGTGCGCGGGCCACCGCTTCCCTGCCGAGATCAACCGCCCGGTCGGCGTCGTCAGCGATCGACCACGCGATGGCCGATTGCAGGTACCCCTCGGCCAGGTAGGGACGGCCGAGCACCACGAGGAGCAGCACGGCAATCGGCACGGCCGCTAGTGTGCCTGTCGTCCTGACCGCGGCGCTCGCGGCGACGGGCGATCCGTCGCCGCGCCGTTCCACCCGCCAACAGGCGATGATCATTCCCGCAAGCAGGCACCACAACCATTGATCGGCTGCGACTTCCCAGGAAAAATCGATCAGGCCGTGCAGCAGCAGCGCTCCTGCGGCAAGGGCCGCCGCGCGGGCGAAGGGACTGTGCAACCGAAAGGCGGTCCACGCCAGCGATCCGGCAAACGCCAGAAACGTGACCGCGCCCATCACACCGGTTTCGGATGCCATCTGCAGGTAGAGGTTGTGGGCATAGCGCGCATAGGCGCCGTCGGTCTGCACGCTCTGGTAGCTGTTGGCGAACGTGCCGGGCCCCGTGCCCAGCCATGGATGCTGGATGATTAATTGAACGGCGCCCTGCCAGTAGGACCACCGGTTCTCGGCCGAGGTCTTCAACCCCATGGTGACGGAGAAAAATCGCTCGAGGGGATTCTCGATCGCCAATGGCTGCGTCGACCAGAGAAAGCCGACGAGCAGCAATCCGCTCAGCAGAATCAATCCGAGCCTGACTCCCACACGCCCCCAGTCGTGTCTATTCGTCGAGCACCAGGCGGCGCCGCCTGTCGCGACCAAGGCGACAAGCCAGCCGCCTCGGGAACCGGTCATTCCAAGCGCCATCACAATCAGCATCAAGCCCCCGCTGAAACAGAGCTGTCTGAGCGGTCGTGTTTCGGTCAATACCAAATAGGCGCCGATCGGCGCCGACATTGCCAAGTAGGCCGCAAAGGCGTTCACATTGAGAAACGTGCCGAACACCCGTCCTTGCGAGACTAGTTCGATCAAATCCTGAGAAGCGCGGTTGGTTTGGGCCTGGATGAGCCAGTTCGGAAGGCCCACGACGCCCTGGATGATGCCATACAGGGCCACCAGCGACGAACCGGCAAGCACGGCCTGTGCGGCCCGGCGGAGATCGCGCTCGGTCCGGAAAAGATCGGCTGCCGCGTAGGCCAGCACAAGGCCGACGGCAAGCGGAATCATCCTGATATCGCTCTGGTAGGGAATGTCGGAGACAAGGGAAGATACGACCGTCCATCCGATCCACACCCCGCCGCACAGCGCCACGGACCA
>DATJYI010000289.1:0-5955 GCA_035499635.1 Nitrospiria bacterium
TCGTCGGTCCCACGGGCTAGTGCACTCCACCGGGCGTGTGTGCGGTCAGTCGTTGCATCGACTGTTCCATGGCGCTGACCACCGCAAGTGCCACCCGGAGTGCTTCGCGCCCGTCCCGTCCGCTGACGACCGGCATGGTCCGTTGTGTGACCGCCCGCACGAAACTCTCCAACTCCAGCTTGAGCGGTTCGTCTTTCTGAATCCGGACCGGCTCGAACACGATGTTGGGCTGTCCGTCCTCCATCACCCGGCGATAGACGACCGCGTCCTGCTTCTGGTAGTCGATGGAGATGTAAGTGTCGGGTTGAAACACGCGGATTTTTCTCATCTTGTCTTTGGAGACTCGGCTGGCCGTCACATTGGCCGCGCACCCGTTGGCAAATTCAATTCGCGCGTTGGCGATGTCGACCTGGGATGACAAGACGGGCACGCCCACAGCCCGGATCTCCTCCACCGGAGCGCGGACCAGACTGAGCACCATATCAATGTCATGGATCATCAAATCGAGTACCACATCGACGTCAGTGCCCCGCTCCATAAAAGGGCCGAGCCGGTGCGATTCGATGAAACGCGGTGTCGTCAGATAGGGCTCCACGGCAAGCACGGCGCCGTTGAACCGCTCCAGGTGGCCGATCTGCAGCACGGTGCCCCGCCGATCCGCCATCTCGATCAACGCATCCGCCTGCTCGAGCGTCGTGGTCATCGGCTTCTCAAGCAGCACATCCAGGCCCGCCTCCAAACACCGGATCGCGATTTCATGATGCAATACCGTGGGCACCACCACGCTGACCGCTTTGACCTCCTTGAGCAATTGGTCTAGATCCGGGTAGACCGCACACCGTGCCTCTTGTGCGACCGTTGCGGCCCGCTCCGCATCCGTATCCACGACGCCGACCAGGCGGACGCCCGCCATCCGGCTGTATAGCCGGGCATGGTGCTGCCCCAGATAGCCGACGCCGATCACCCCGACGGGCAGTGGTTGATCCGCTCGCACGCTGTGCTCGGTCATAATATGTGGGGGCCCGTGTGGAAACTGCGGAGAAAGGTCCTCCGATGCCCCCACACCCCAAGCCCCAATGTCTCTCCCATCGGCCTCTTGTTGCTCTTCATGAGCTCTGGCCCCCCAACTCGCACACCAACCAATGGGGGGCGCGGGGGGAGATAGCGTCTCCCCCCGCATTCAATATCTGGCCCGTGCTGGATGATAATTCCCCAAAAGCGTTGCTTTTGGGTCGGCGATGCCCCCGCACCCCTCTCCCTATCACCGTGCTCATTTCAGTCATGGGGATACTCCAATCACCGTGATTTTCGACTCGTCAGCCTTGCGCAGCAAATCGTCCCGATCGAGCAGCAGCGAGCGACCGGCTTCCACCGCGATCACGGACGCCCCGGCTTCCGCCATCACCGCCACGGTGCCCGGGCCGATTGTAGGCAGATCGAATCGATGGTCCTGTCCCGGTTTGCTGACCTTGATGACGACGGCGCCGCCGTGTGCCAACCGACCGCCACGCCGGATGGTTTCATCGGTCCCTTCGGCCGCTTCCACCGCCAAGATCACCTTGTGTTTCACCACGATGCATTGCCCGATCCCCAGCCGGCCGACCGATTTGGCCACCTCCCAGCCATATTCAATGTCGGCTTGTTCATCGGACGTGGGCCGTTTGGCTGTCATCGGCCCCGGCTTGGCCATCAAGGCACCCAAATACTGGACCGAATCGCCCACAACCAGGCCGGACCGTTCCAATTCGGCCGCCAGCCCCCGCAGAATTGCGTCGTCATCTTTCGCCCTCAGCTTGGCGAGCAGCGCCAGCGCCCGTAAATCGGGGCGCACTTCCGTGAAGAGCCGCGTTTTGGTAATCCCACCCGCCATGACCACTTCGCGCACGCCGGCGCGCTGAAAGCGGTCGATCATCCGGCCGATCTGGCCGACGCGGATCCACTCAATCTCATCCACGAGCGGCTCCAGCTCCGGCAGCGTCTCGCCCTGATGGCCGACGGCCACCACCCAGCAGCCCTGACGCCGGGCCTCTTGAGCCACCAGCAGGGGGAACCGGCCGTTGCCGGCGATGATGCCCAACCGTTTGGGCGGCGCTGAAACCGTCACGTTCATGCCGCCGGCGAGGCTTGACGGTTCGGACTGCAGACGCCACGCTCGGACTGTTCGACGAACTGAACCAGGGCCATGATCTCGGGATTCCCTCCCCATTTGTCGGTCACCGCTTTGATCGCTTCCTTTCGCTTCAGCTTTGAGCGGAACAGCATCTGGTAGACTTGCTTGAGTGCCTGGATCTGTTCGTTCGTGAACCCCCGCCGTTTGAGCCCGATCGCGTTTGGCCCGTACAAGGTTGCCGGCCGGCCCGCGGCGATCAGATAGGGCGGCACATCCTGTCCAAGGCCCGAGGACCCGCCAATCATCGCGTGAGGGCCGACCCGCACGAACTGATGGACGGCGACCAGGCCACCGACGATGGACCAATCTCCGATGCTGACGTGGCCGGCCAGCGTGGCCGCATTGGCCAAGACGGTGTGATGACCGATGTGGCAGTCGTGCGCGACGTGCACATACGCCATGAGAAAATTGTGGTTGCCGATCGTCGTGACACCTCCGCCGGACGCCGTGCCGAGATTCAACGTGACGTATTCACGCACCACATTGTGGTCTCCGATGACCAGTCGGGTCGGCTCACCGCCGTATTTGAGGTCCTGGGGCGGCTGGCCGATTGAGCAGAACGGGTAGATATGACACTCGGCGCCGATGGTCGTCCGGCCCTCGATCATGGCATGCCCGTCGATCCGGCTCCCCGCCCCGACGATGACGTGCTCGCCGATGACGGCGTAGGGGCCGACGGTCACGTTGTCGGCCAGTTGGGCGCGGGGATGGATGATGGCCGTCGAATGCGCGTCAGTCATCGGCGCCTCCCGCGTCCCGGTCGGCGATCATCGCCTTCAACTCCGCCTCGCACACCAGTGAGTCGTTGACATACGCCATGGCCTGCAACCGCCAGACCTGAGAACGGATCTGCACGACTTTCAATTCCATGCGCAACTGATCGCCGGGCACGACCGGTTTGCGGAATTTGGCCTTGTCGATGCCGCGGAAAAAGACCAGTTTGCGCTGGGGCGTCTCCTCCTCGGAAAAGGCCAGGACCGCCCCCACCTGCGCCATCGCCTCAATGATCAGCACGCCGGGCATGATCGGGTAGCCGGGAAAGTGGCCCTGGAAAAACGGCTCGTTCATGGTCACGTTCTTGATCCCGACGATGCGCTGCCGCGGCTCGATTTCCGTGATCCGATCGACGAGCAGGAACGGATAACGGTGCGGCAGGCAGTGCTGAATCGCCGTGATGTCAAGCACGACTCGACCGGCGGCGGGTGGCGCGTCGACGCCGGGCTGTCTCGGCGGCCCGGCCGGGCCGTTTGATCTGTCGTTGGAGCGCATGAAGTTCCTCCTCAAGTCGGTGAAGTCGCTTGCGCAGTTCGGGCAGCTTGGGTAGGGTGGCCTGTACGGCCAGCCACTGCCGGTGCGGAATCGCCGGCGAGCCTGACAGATCCTGACCCGCCGACACGTTCTGGGCCACGCCGGATTGAGCGCCCACCCGGACGCCGTCGCCAATGGTCACATGGCCGACCACGCCGACCTGGCCGGCCAGCACGACGCCCTTGCCGAGAGCCGTGCTGCCCGAAATGCCGGCCTGCGCGACGATGATGGACCGCTCGCCGATGGTGACGTTATGGGCGATTTGCACCAGATTGTCCACTTTCGTTCCCCGGCCGATGACGGTCTGTCCCAGCGTGGCGCGATCGACGGTGACGTTGGCGCCCAATTCAACGTCGTCTTCGATGATGACCGTGCCGACCTGCGGAATTTTATGGTGCAGGCCCCCGTGAAACGCATAGCCGAAGCCGTCGCTCCCGATGACGGTGCCGCTGTGGACGATGACGCGCCGGCCCAGGCGCACGCGTTCCCGCACGGTCACGTTCGGATAGAGCAGGGAGTCATCGCCGATCGCGGCCTCTTCGCCGATATAACAGCCCGCAGAGAGGGTGACCCGGTCGCCAATGACCGCGCGCTCGCCGATGACGACAAACGGTTGGACGGAGACGTCCCGGCCCATGGTGACGCCCTGCCCGACGGAGGCCAGCGGGCTGACGCCGGATGGAAGATACGGCCGGTCATGAAAATGGCGGATCACCTGGCACATGGCATAATAGGGATCGTCCACGATCACCCGGGCGAGGGAGGGTGGGGCCGTCGCCGCCTCATATCGCGGAGCAAGGATGACCGCCGACGCATGGGTGGACGCCAGATCCGCAACGTATCGCGGATTGGACAGAAAGCCGATCTGTCCAGGCGACGCCTCCCGAAGGGGCGCGATGCCGGCGATCACCATCGACGGATCACCGACGACCCGTCCCCCGATGAGGTCGGCGAGTTGGTGCAACAGCATCTGCGGTTTGTGCATCGCGTCGTCGATGGGTTACGGGGATTTGCCCGAAGATCCGGATTTGTCGGTCTTGGATGAAGGCTTGGGAGCCGCCTCCCCGGCCGCCGCCATGCGATCGAGTTCTTTCACGACCTGCTCGGTCAGGTTCATCGGTTCCTTGGCGTACAACACCACTCCTCCTTCGGTTTCCTTGTCCAGCACCATGGCGTACCCGCCCTGCTCGGCCACGTGTTGCACCGCCTGAACCAGCTGACGGTTGAAATCCTTCAACACCTCGGCCCGCCGGTCCTGCACTTCCTTGGTCAATTCCCCCGCCCGTTTTTGATAGCTGATATATTTGCGCTGCAGGGCTTCCTGCTTCTCCTTCTGGGCATCGGCGCTCAGGACGGCCGACTGTTTTTTCAGGTCTTCCTCCAGCTGCCGGATCTCCTCTTCATCGGTATCGATCAGCTGCTGGCGGCTTTTGACGTATTGCTCCAGCACCTCCTTCGACGCCTGGCCCGGCTTGGATTGATCCAACACAGCCTGCGCATCAACGTACCCGATCTTCAATTCATCCGCCAGCGCGCTGCCGCCCCAAACCAGCACCGCAACCACCACCGCCCAGAGCATCTCTCGTCGTCTCATGTCCTACTCAACCTCCGTGTGACTGGATTAAAACTGGGTGCCGATTGTGAACTCGATCGGCCGCCAATGATCATCCGGTTTGCGATTAATAATGTACCCGTATTCGATCCGGACCGGCCCGACGGGCAGATAAAGCCGAAGACCGGCCCCAACGCTCGTACGCAGGTTATCCAGCTTGATCGGATCGCCAAAATCGTATCCCCTCCCCGCGTCAAAAAAGATTAATCCACGCACCTTGGCTTCGGGCACGATGGGGAAGATGTATTCGAAATTGAAGATCAGCTCCTTGTTGCCCCCAATGACGTCGTAACCCGACTTGGGCCCGGCGTACCCGTAATCAAACCCGCGCACCGTGTCGATGCCGCCGACAAAGAACCGCTCCGACACCGGCAGGGTGCTGTTGACCGTCGTCGGATGGGCAAAGCCGAACCGCCCGTGAATGGAGAAGACGGTCTCCCACCACAAGGGCATGTAGAAGGACGAATCAGTGACGACCTTGTAAAAATCGTAGTCTCCCCCGAGGATTGTGCCCGCGTAGGTGAACGACAGTTGTTGCCGGTTGCCGCGGGTGGGCGCGATGTACACATCACGGCTGTCCCAGGTCAGCGAGGTGCTCAATTGGCTCGTGCTGCTTTTCCCGCGCTGCTCCTGGATCAATGTCGGGGTTAAATTCGGCTGAATATCGTAGATGTTCTGCTTTTGCAAGAGATAGCCGATCGATCCGCTGAGATATTCCGTGAACATTTTCCCAATCGTCAATCCGCCGCCCTGGCTTTTCTGCCGATAGGTGTCAAAGATCCGCTGCTGATTGAACAGGCTGACCGACGCGGAAATCGGATAGTCAAGGAGGTACGGTTCCCGAAAGGTCAGCGAGTAACTGCGG
>DATJYI010000290.1:0-5722 GCA_035499635.1 Nitrospiria bacterium
GTCTTTCTCTGGCTCTATGGCAAGGGGCTGTTGCCGGCGCAATTTGCCGTTCCCGCCGGATACGGCGATTTGTTCATCGGGCTGACGGCGCCGCTGGTCGCCTTTGCCATGCTCAAGCAATCGCCGGGTGCCCGGTCGCTCGCCGTCATCTGGAATCTGTTCGGCATACTCGATCTCGTTGTCGCTCTGAGCATGGGCGTGCTGTCCGCGCCAGGACCGTTTCGGAACTTCTTCACCGAACCGACCGCGGAGCTGCTGACGCTCTTTCCGCTGGTCCTGATTCCGGCGTTCGCCGTTCCCCTGTCGGTGCTGCTGCATCTCTTATCGCTGAGGCGATTATTCAACACGCGACACCACCATGAACACGAACATCAACCTCGCGGTCGAGGTGCCATGACCGCGCAACACAAAGGAGCCACGTCATGACCCAACCGATCCCGGATGGATACCACGCCGTCACGCCGAACTTCACATTCAAGGACTCGCAGAAGGCGATTGAATTCTACCAGAAGGCCTTTGACGCCAAGGTGCTGTTTCTGATGAAACGGCCGGACGGGCGCGGCGTCATGCACGCCACGATCCGGATCGGCGATTCCATCCTGATGATGGGGGACGAGTCGCCGCAATGCCAAAGCGCCCAATCGCTCGGCGGGTCGCCGATCTCGCTCTACATCTACACACCGGACGCTGACGCGCTGTTCAAACGGGCCGTCACGGCCGGCGGCACGGAGACGATGCCCATGGCCGATATGTTCTGGGGGGACCGCGCCGGATCGATCCGGGACCCGTTCGGTTACTCGTGGATGATCGGCACACACACGCGGGATCTGGCCGAAGAGCAGATCTGGAAAGGCGCCGAGACTTTCTTCTCGCAGATGGCCAAACACTAACGTAAATCACGGACACAGGAAACCAACCCGGCGCCCGGTCGCGGGTTCCGGACCGTTGTCGCGCCGGAGTTGGATACCGATCGGCATCTCAGGATAAGTGCAAGCCGATCAGTGCCGGCCGCCGGTCTTATTGAAAGAGCATTCTCCTTCGCGTGCTTAGTTCGCCCCCGCACTGCATCCCCATCAACTCCCACAGTGATGAATGATTCGTTTTGAGACTGGTGCATGGCAAGGACGTGATGTCGTCCGGATTGAAGCGTCGAGCCTACGGCAGCATCAACATTCTGGTCGAAGCTGAAGCCGTCTTCACGCCGACCGGCCGGCGCCGTGCCGACATATCGGCGCATTCTCTCCAACGCGACGATTTGCCCGCGCCTAAATCAGTGTGATCATCGGAGTCCAACAGCCTGTTATTTCAGCAACTTCGCCGGCATCCCTGACTTGAAGCGAGCCTGGCATAACCGTTGCTGTATTAAGAAGGTGTTGGATCATTCTTCAAGAAAGGAGTCGGAGATGGAACTAACATTCACTTTACCGGACGGAACGCGGGCGGGCATTCACCCCTCGCGAGAGCTCGAACATCTTACGGTCGGCCAGTTGGGCATGAAGTGCCTGACGCCGGCTTCGCACGTGTCGGTCGTCTTCCATGTGGCCGACCGCGCGGCGTTGGAACGGATCAAGGCGCGATACGGGCTTGGCGCATGTTGACGCATGGAGGTGACGTCATGGCGATGAAACCTGAATTGGTCGCAAAGAAATCAGGGAATGTCACGAGGGGCGGATGGCGCCGATTCGCCGGCACGGCCGAGTGTCCGCGGTGCGGGGGACTGATGGTGTCCGAGCGGTGCGTCGATCTATTGGATGACACCGGCCGTTTCTATTTTTCCGCCGGCCGATGCATCCAGTGCGGGGAGCTGATCGATCCGGTCATTCTCAGCCAACGTCGGCCGCGAACATTGGGCGGCGTCACGTCACGGGGATGATCGACGAGGCCGCGCCATGCTGAAAATCTCATTACAGAGCGTCGACGGCGTCACGGTGTTCGAACTGGCCGGACGGCTGACCGGCCGTTGGGCGGAGGAGTTGAATCTGTTTTGGCGCTCCACTGCCGGGCAGAAACCCGCCGGTCCGGTGCGCGTGGACTTGTCATCGGTCACGTTCATCGATGAGGCGGGGAAGGAGCTGTTGAGCGCCATGCACCGGCGCGGCGTCGAACTGGTGGCATCGGGATGCCTGAACACCTGTATCGTGGAGCGCATTGCACAGTCAGTCAAGGAGGATGAAATGAAATCACTTGGAGGAAAGGTGGCACTCGTCACGGGAGCGTCCAACGGAATCGGCCGCGCCATTGCCGAACGGCTGGCCGGCGAGGGCGCCGCCGTTGTCGTCAATTACGGCAAAAGCGCCGACAGGGCGAAGCAGGTGGTGGCCGCCATCGAAGCGAACGGCGGGAAGGCCGTCGCCCTTCAGGCCGACATGAGCGCGATCGCAGACGTCCGCCGGCTGGTGAAGGAGACGGTCAAGCAGTTCGGCCGGCTGGACATTCTGGTCAACAACGCCGGCATGTTCATCTCCAAGGCGTTGATGGAGACAACGGAGCAGGAGTTCGACCGGATCTTCGCGCTGAACGCGAAAGGCCCTTACTTTGCCATGCAGGAAGCCGCGCGGGCGATTGCGGACGGCGGACGGATCGTGAATATCTCGACCGACGGAACGCATCTGGGTTTTCCGAATGCGACGGCCTATCTGGGCACCAAGGGGGCGTTGGAGCAGTTTACGAAAGGGCTGGCGCATGAGCTGGCGCCGCGGCAGGTGACGGTGAACACCGTGTCACCCGGTTTTACCGACACGGAGATGCTCCGCGTGGGGGGGCCTCAGATCGCAGAATATGGCGCGCAGCTGTCGCCGCTGAAGCGGCTGGGCTCGACGCAGGATATCGCGGACGTTGTGGCGTTCGTGGTGAGCGACCGGGCCCGCTGGCTGACGGGTCAGAACATTCATGCCGGCGGCGGCGTGGTGATGTGAGCAGCAGAGAGCTCCATAAAAGTCGCGTGACGGACATTTAAATGCACAAACAATCGGGGATGAGAATCATGGATCACCTTCAATCCAATATCGAGAAGAGACCGGGCGGGGTGGTCCGTGCGTCATTTCCCAAGCTGATCGACGGCCCCGTCTATCTCAACGGCTCCAACTCCGTGGGCTCCTACGGGGCCAACAGCTACCTCATCATCGGCGAGAGCGGCAATTGGATGGTGGATTCCCCGCGATTCGAACCGGCCCTGGTCGAACAGTTCCGACAATGGGGAGGAATCAGCCAGATCTTTCTGACTCATCGGGATGACGTCGCCGATGCGGCCCGATACGCCCGGGCATTTGGGGCGGAGCGGGTCATTCATGCCAGGGACCGATCGGCTCAACCCGACGCCGAGATGATCATCAAGGGACGAGAGGAGACCGTTCTGGGTCCAGCCCGGCTGATCCCCACGCCGGGCCATACGCAAGGTCATGCCGTGCTGCTCTGGCAGGACAAGTACCTCTTCACGGGAGATCACCTCTTCTGGTCGCAGGAGGAGCGGGCACTGCGATCCGGCCGGGACTATTGCTGGTATTCCTGGATCGAGCAGATCCGGTCCGTCGAGAAGCTGGCCGCCTATTCCGGCGTCGAATGGGTGTTGCCGGGCCATGGGGGACGAAAGCAGATCCCTCGGGGCGAGTTCCCGGAGTTGATCCGGGAATCCGTCCAGTGGATGAAGCGAGTTGCCTAATTGGTTGAAGACCAAGCGAGATGATGCGTCCTTAAAGAGAGAGGTAGGAACATGGAACACACGCGACGTGAGCGACACAGAATGTTCCGGGCATTTCGTTTTTCGGTCTGGGCCATGATTGCCATCGTGTGTGCCGGGGCATTGCTCAGCGGCTGTGAGGCTGCTGAGTCGGAAACGCCGAAAGGCATGCCGCCGCCGGCGGTCAGCGTGGTCATCGTCCAACCCCGCGACCTTCCCGCGACGTTCGAATACGTGGGCCAGATCGACGGCGTGCGGGAGGTCGAAGTTCGCCCGCGCATCTCCGGCATCCTGGAGCGCTGGAATTATCAGGAAGGAGCGCCGGTGAAGGAGGGCGAAAGTCTCTTCACGATCGATCCCGAGCCGTTCAAGGCGGCGTTGGCCAAGGCCGAGGCGGACCACGCCCGGGCTGAAGCCATCCTGGCACAGGCGAGTCGGGACATGGGCCGGTTGAAACCCCTGTGGGAGGCGAAAGCCGTCAGCCAGAAGGCCTACGACGATGCCGTTTTTGCGGAACAGGTCGCCGCCGCCAACGTGGAGGCGACCCGTGCCGTGGTCACCCAGGCGCGCCTGGATCTCTCCTACACCCGCGTCGAGGCGCCGATCTCCGGCATCACCAGCCGGGCGCTCAAATCAGAGGGCAGCCTCGTCGAGGCGCAGAAGACGCTGTTGACGACCATCTCGCAGATCGATCCGATTCATGTGATTTTCAGCTTCACCGACACCGAATATCTTGGTTTTACCCGTGCCATGGCCGAAGGGCGGTTGACGCTGCCGAAAGACGGCCGGTTCGACGTGCGGTTGAAGTTGTCCGACGGAGACGAATACCCCGCGGTCGGCAAGGTGGACTTCACCGACGTGCGGGTGAACACGGCCACGGGCACCATCGAGGCTCGCGCCGTGATCCCCAATCCCCGGCATCTGCTTCGCCCCGGCCAGTTTGTGCGGGTGCTGCTCTCCGGCGCCGTGCGACCCGGGGCGATCGCGGTCCCGCAGCGGGCGGTGCTGGAAGGGCCGAATACGAAGATCGTGATGACGGTGAACGGGAAGGGTGTGGTCGAACCGCGCCCGGTGCAGGTGGGCGACTGGTCCGGCGAGGAATGGGTGATCACGGGGGGGCTCCACCCGGGCGACAAGGTGATCGTCGACGGCGTTGTGAAAGCGCGTCCCGGCTCGCCGGTGACGATTGCGAAGGCCGACGCGGGTCAACCCAACCAATCGGATCAGACCCATCAGGCTGATCTGTCGAAGCAGGCGAAGCAGACCGGCCGGGCCGGGAACGGCGCCGCGCGCGTGGTCGAACGCTAAGGGGGGAGTCGCGTCATGTTTTCACGTTTTTTCATCGATCGTCCGATTTTCGCCGCCGTGCTCTCCGGCTTCATCGTGATTGCGGGGCTGGCCGCGATGGGCGTGCTGCCGATCGCGCAATACCCCGAGATCGCGCCGCCGGTGGTGACCGTCCGGGCGGTCTATCCGGGCGCCTCCGCCGACGTGCTCGAAGAAACCGTCGCGGCGCCGCTGGAGACCCAGATCAACGGCGTCGAGGACATGCTCTACATGAGCTCCAACTCGGGGTCCAACGGCGTGCTCGAGATCAACATCACCTTTGAGATCGGCACCGACGCCGACCAGGCGACGGTCAACGTCAACAACCGCGTCAAGGAGGCGGAGGCCCGCCTGCCGCAGGAGGTGCGCCGGCAGGGCGTGACGGTGGAGAAAAGCTCGTCGTCGTTTCTCCAGGTGCTGGCCTTCTACTCGCCCGACAACGCCTTCGACGGCCTGTACGTGAGCAACTACGTCACGCTCAACGTGCTCGACACGATCAAGCGCATTCCCGGCACGACGAACGTCCAGATCTTCGGCGCCAAGGACTACGCGATGCGGATCTGGCTGCGGCCCGACCGGATGGCGCAGTTGAAGGTCACCACGAACGATGTGATCCGGGCGCTCAACGAGCAAAACGCGCAGTTCGCCGCCGGCAAGGTGGGCCAGGCGCCGGTGGGCGGGGATCAGGAATTGGTCTACACCATCACGGCCCAGGGGCGG
>DATJYI010000291.1:0-4265 GCA_035499635.1 Nitrospiria bacterium
ATGTACGCGACGGTGACGGTCCAGTCCGGCGGGGTCCAGCAGTACCTGACCCTGCCCCAGACCTCCGTAACCTTCAATCCCTACGGGGAAAGCGTTTACGTCATTGAGGAGGGCGGAAAGGGGGCGGATGGAAAACCGGTCCTGACCGCCCGGCAGACCTTCGTGACCGTCGGCGAGACCCGGGGCGACCAGGTGGCCATTGTGACGGGGATCAAGCCGGGCGAGATGGTGATCACGAGCGGCCAGCTCAAGCTCAAGAACGGCAGCCCCGTGGTCATCGACAACGCGATCACGCCCCGCAACGACCCCGCGCCCAGGCCGGTGGACCAGTGACGGGGAGCCTCCGCGCATGACCTTCACCGACCTCTTCATCCGCCGCCCGGTGCTCGCCAGCGTGATCAGCCTGCTGATCCTGGTGCTGGGACTCCGGTCGGTCGGGCTGCTGCCGGTGCGCGAGTTCCCGGAGACCCAGAACGCGGTGGTCACCGTGTCGACCACCTACACCGGCGCCGACCCGTCCCTGGTGGCCGGCTTCATCACCACGCCGCTGGAGACCTCCATCGCGCAGGCGAACGGCATCGACTACCTGACGTCGTCGAGCGCGCAGAGCGTCAGCACGATCCAGGCCAACCTGCGGCTCAATTACGACCCGAACAAGGCGCTGACCGAGATCAACACCAAGGTCAACGCCGTGCTCAACCAGCTCCCGCGGGAAAGCCAGCAGCCGGTGCTGACGATCGCCATCGGCGAGACGATCGATTCGATGTACATCGGCTTCTACAGCAAGGTCCTCACGACCAACCAGATCACCGACTACCTGATCCGGGTGGTGCAGCCGAAGCTGCAAACGGTCGACGGAGTGCAGACGGCCGAGATTCTCGGCAAGCACCAGTTCGCCCTGCGCGCGTGGCTCGACCCGATGAAGATGGCGGCCTACGGCCTGACCGCCACCGACGTGAGCGACGCGCTCGCGGCGAACGATTTCATCTCCGCGGTGGGGCGCACCAAGGGGATGATGGTCACGGTCGATCTGACCGCCGAGACCGGCCTGCACTCGGTCGAGGAGTTCCGCAACCTCGTGATCAAGGCGAAGAACGGGGCGATCGTCCGGCTCGGCGACGTGGCCAACGTCACGCTCGGCTCGGACGATTACGACACGGCGGTGGGCTTCGACGGGCAGACGGCCGTCTACATCGGCATCCAGGTCGCGCCCAGCGCCAATCTGCTGACGGTGATCGGCAGCGTGCGCAAGGCCTTTCCCCCCATTCAGGCGCAGCTGCCCGAGGGGCTGGGCGGCAAGATCGTCTACGACGCGACGAGGTACGTGAACAGCTCGATCCACGAGGTGATCAGCACGCTGGGGAAGTCCCTGTTGATCGTGACGCTGGTCATCTTCCTCTTCCTGGGGTCGCTCCGGTCGGTCATCATCCCGGTCGTCGCGATGCCCCTGTCGCTCATTGGCGCCTTCTTCATCATGCTCGTGCTCGGCTATACCATTAATTTATTAACGCTCCTCTCGCTGGTCCTGGCGATCGGCCTGGTCGTGGACGACGCCATCATCGTGGTCGAGAACGTGCACCGCCACATCGAGGGGGGCGCGCGGCCCGTGGACGCGGCACTGGCCGGCGCGCGCGAGCTGGGGGGGCCGATCATCGCCATCACGGTCGTCCTGATCGCGGTCTACGTGCCGATCGGCTTCATGGGCGGCCTGACCGGGGCGCTGTTCACCGAGTTCGCCTTCACGCTCGCCGGCGCCGTGACCGTCTCGGCCGTCATCGCGCTGACGCTGTCGCCGATGATGTGCTCGCGCCTGCTCAAGCCGGCCGTCGGCGGCGCCCGCGGCTTCACCGCCTTCATCGACCGCCAGTTCGAGCGGCTGCGCGGCCGCTACGAGCGCGCGTTGCACGGCGCGCTCAACACCCTGCCGGTCGTCGGCGTCTTCGCGGTCATCATCCTCGTCAGCATCTACTTTCTCTACGACAACGCCAAGAGCGAACTGGCCCCGCAGGAGGACATGGGCGTGCTCATCTCGCTGATCACCGCCGCGCCCAACGCGACGCTGGAGCAGACGCAGCTGAACACGCGTCATGTCTACAAGATCTTCTCGTCCTTTCCCGAGACCGACCACGTCTTTCAGCTCGACGGCATCAGCGGCGTCAATACGGGCATCGCGGGAATGGTCATGAAGCCGTGGGACGAGCGCAAGCGGACGACCATGGCGCTGCAGCCGATCGTGCAGCAGCAGCTCAACGACATCGCGGGCGTGCGCGCGGTGGCCTTCCAGCGCCCGCCGCTGCCCGGCGGCGGCCGCGGCCTGCCGGTGCAGTTCGTCATCGGCACGACCGACTCCTACGAGCGGCTCGACGAGGTCTCGCAGGCGCTCATGGACAAGGCGCGCGCGAGCGGGCTGTTCATGTTCGTCGACAGCGACCTGAAGTTCGACAAGCCGCAGACGACCGTCGTGTTCGACCGCGACAAGGCGGCCCAGCTCGGGCTGACCATGGCGGACGTCGGCGGCGCGCTCGGCTCGATGCTGGGCGGCAACTACGTCAATTACTTCAGCCTCGCGGGCCGCTCCTACAAGGTGATCCCGCAGGTCATGCAGCGCGAGCGGCTCAACGCCGCGCAGCTGAAGGACTACTACATCACCGCCTCGAACGGCGCGCCGATTCCCGTCTCGACCGTCGCGAGCCTCAAGACCGTCGTCGTGCCGGAAACGCTCAACCACTTCCAGCAGCTCAACTCCGCCATGCTCTCCGCCGTGCCCGCCGTCGGCGTCACGCTGGGCCAGGCGCTCGACGAGCTGGACGCCGAGGCGAAATCGGTTCTTCCCCAGGGCTATAGCGTCGACTACGGCGGCCCCTCCCGGCAGTACAAGCAGGAGTCGACCGCGCTGATCGTTACCTTCTTCTTCGCCCTGATCATCATCTTTCTCTCCCTCGCCGCGCTCTTCGAGAGCTTCCGTGACCCGCTGATCGTGCTCGTGAGCGTGCCGATGTCGATCTGCGGGGCGATGATCTTCATCAGCCTCGGCATCGGGGGCGCGAGCATGAACATTTACACCGAAGTCGGCCTGGTGACGCTTATCGGCCTGATCAGCAAGCACGGCATCCTGATCGTCCAGTTCGCCAACGACCTGCAGCGGGAGGGGAGGCCCAAGCGGGAGGCGGTGGAAACGGCCGCCGGCATCCGGCTGCGGCCGATCCTGATGACGACCGCCGCGATGGTCCTGGGCGTGGTGCCGCTGATCATCGCCTCCGGCGCCGGCGCCGTGGGCCGCTACAACATGGGGCTGGTCATCGCCACCGGCATCGCCATCGGCACGCTCTTCACCCTCTTCGTCGTGCCGGCCATGTACATGTTCCTGGCCACCGACCGGGGGGTCGAGCGGGCGCATGCAGGCGCGCCGGCAATCGACCCCAGCCGGGCACCGGAACGCGCGTAAACCTGTTTGCGTCTATTGTAGGGGCTCGCGTCGCCAGCAATTGATGTGAGGGCCCGTGCGGAATCGAACACGCGTCCTCCGGTGCCCCCACACCCCGAGCCGGGCGGGGCGCAGGAACGCGCGTAATCTCATTCCTCTCTCTCTATTGACATGAATCAGGGGGGAGGTCTATGATCCGGTCGATTTATCGTGCACGTTTCCGGGGAATGCATTCCGGTCATCAAATCGTGGGGGGGGCGGCATATGATCGGGGTCATGATGAGGGTCCGGGGCGCGATTGTCGCGTTGCTCACCGCCGCGCTGCTCTGGAGCTGCAGCAGCTCGAGCGGTGGGGGGGTCAGTTTTCCGATTGGCGTCACGTTTGATTCGAATGGGGAGATCTACATCGCCGATTACGGCAACAACCGGATAGTCCGAATGGACAACATGAATGGAGACAACTTTACCGCCTTCGGTGCAATGGGAAGCGGCCAGGGTCAATTCAACGGCCCATCGGGCATTGCCGTCGATTCAAGCTTTCATATATACGTGGCCGATTCAGGCAACAACCGGATCGTAGAGATTGATAACATGAGTGGGACGGGCTGGGCCGAACTAGGCACCTTGGGCAACGGCTCGAAGCAGTTTCACCTTCCCGAAGGGATTGCAGTCGGCTCAGGTGGCAAAATCTACGTGGCTGATGCCGATAACAACCGGATTGTCCAGATGGACAATATCGATGGAACGAACTGGACCCCATTGAGCGCCGACTCCAACCCCCCAAATGGCACATTCAGCGCCCCCGCCGGTGTCGCCGTGGACAGTGGTGGCAAAATCTACC